>CAYHRM010000091.1:0-5020 GCA_964359035.1 uncultured Planctomycetales bacterium | reverse complement strand
ATCTTTTCCTTGTGTAGCGAGCTTTGTGATTTTGGCCAAAGAGCTTGGTTGGAAAGGTTTAATTAAGTCTACTCTGATTATGGTTGGGATTAGTGTTGTTGTTGGTGCTTTATTACATTTTGCTATTTTGCGTTAAGGGTTATTTTTTTATTTGTAACTTCGAAAATTGTGCTACCATACCTTAATATCTATTTATAATAAATAAAAGGAGGAAAAAATGGAACTGCATGAAATTAAATTAGTCATAAATTGGGCAATTAAGGCCCTTATCGCGGTTGTGGCTTTGGTAATTTTCTTTGGATGTTTTTATGTTGTAGGAGTTGGCCAGGTTGGCGTAATATTTAATCAGGTTTCAGGAAGGACTAAATCAGTTCAGTCAGGGTTTAGTTTAAAAATACCAATTATTGAACAGCTTAATGTATTTGATATTAGAACGCAGAGAATCGATATAGTAGAAGAATGTGCTTCTAAGGATTTGCAGTTAGTTATAATGAAAACAGTAATAAATTATCACTTGGATTATACCAGAGTAAATGAAATATTTACTAAAGTGGGTAGAGATTATAGTGGTAAAGTTATAATTCCTGTGACTAATGAAATTGCTAAATCTTTAGTATCTCAATATACTGTAGAAAATATTATTGTAAAACGTGCTGAATTAAAAGACGCGATTGAAGAAGCTTTACGTGTAAAATTAAAAGAGTATTTTGTTGTAATTGAAAGTGTTAATTTAGTAAACGTACAGTTTACGCCAGAGTTTAATAGAGTAGTAGAAGCCAAGCAGATTGAGGAGCAAAAGATAAAGACAGCTGAATATAAAAAGATGCAGGCAGCTCAAAATAAAGAAGCAGTTATTTTGGAAGCTGAGGGAGAATCCAGGAGGCAGGAATTAATAAAGGCGACTGTTAATCCGCAGATTGTTTCTTTAGAGTGGATTAAAAAGTGGGATGGTAAGCTTCCGGTTACAATGTTAGGTGATGATACAGCGTTGATGTTGAATAAAGATAGTAAATAAAAATTTTAAATTTGGTTTTAATTTTTATTTGTGATTTTAGAATTAAGTGTAAGTATTTTTGCAAAGGGCTGAACTTAAAATGTTTCAGCCCTTTTTGTTTCCAATTGTGAAATTTATGGTAAAATACAACCAAGTGTATTTTAGTTGATTTTAGCTTAAGGATGTAATCAATTATGGAGGCCAGATGAAAAAAGCAATGGCAGTAGTTTCTTTAATTACGAATATTATAATTTTTGGTGCTTGTTTTTTACCCTGTTTTTCTCAAGAGCAGCTCCAGACGGTACAGTCGCGGCTACTTAAAGGGAATATTGTTAATCTAGATTTTGTCGGCTCAAAGATTACGATTAAATATCTACAGCCTAATGGTGATAATGATGAAATTACTTTGAGAATAGCTCTTAGTACAAAAATTACCCAGAATGATTTAAGGATATCGGTTTCGGATCTTAGTAACGGTGATGAGGTTGCAGTGAGATATTATGACGATTTAATGTCTTTTAACGCTCCAAAAGCAAGTTGGATAAATGTAAACCGTTAAATTAATCAGGAGGGCTTATGACAACTAATGAAAGAAGGGCTTTTCCTAGGGTTTCTCTTAGAGTAGGGGTTGGTTATAAAGTAATAGCTTCATTAGAGAAAAAAACAGGCCCTTTGATATGTAGTAAAGATATTAGTGAAACTGGTATACGGATTGTTGCTCTTGAAAAGTTAAATCCTGGAGTTATGCTTGAAATTAAGTTTTTGTTGCCAGATTTAAAGGAATCGATTTCAGTAATTGGCCGTGTAGTTTGGACGGAAGAATTCATGGTGGGGAATTTAAGCTCCAGTAAAGCATATGAAGTTGGCGTAGAATTTGTTTCTGTAAACAAGGAAGATAAAGAAAAAATAAATCAATTTGTAACCACTAGGCTGTAAGCGGTGGCCAAAAGCGTATACCGATTACTAAGAATTAAAAAAAAGTTTTTTCATCTTTTAGTTAAAGATGGGAAAATAAACTCAGTTCTTGCAGAGAAGCCACGGATTATAGAGATTTTTCCTACCTTAGCATGTAATCTCAATTGTAGATATTGTGATAGAGGAAAAGAAGATTCTGTCTTAAAAGACTTTAGCGAAATAAGAATTCTGTATAATAATCTTAAAAAATGCCCTTCTTTTTATTTATCGCATTTTAGAATTTCTGGTGGTGAACCGACTTTTTATTCTAAAGTGAATAAACTTATCTTGTTTTTGCACGATCTCTATCCAGATGCTAAGATTGATTTTCTAACTAATGCTATTAAATTAAAGCAGCTAACGAAACGGAGTTTGGTATTTATAAATTTTTGCCCATCGATTTATCCTTCTACTGAAAAAATACTGCGCAAGGATAAGTATGTCAGGGATTTATTTAAAGCGTTAGGAAAACGATTAAAAGCCAATGTTTTTTCTCATGAAGATATGGCGACTTATGGAACGCGGCTAAAAAATAATTTTAATCCTTTAGCGGATTGCTTGTTACCTACGTTATTGTGTGGGACAAAGCAGGTTTTTCCTTGTTGTCGCGCGCACAGATTAGAACAAAGATATCAAAAAAGCTATCATTTATATATTCATACACCTAATTTATATCAGAAATTAAAGAGTATAATAGAGAATACTGATTTGTGTATACATTGCCCTCGTGTTTATCGGGATGGCGCAAAAATACCGCTATAATTTATTGCTTTTATCTATCGTAAAAATCTGTTTTGAGCTATCTGGAAAGTTTCTAATATTTTAATTTACAATTTTGGGATTTGAGGTACAATATTCCTAATGTAGTTTTAGTTTGAAATAGAATACAAGCGCTAAGGAGTAATTAATGATTAAATTAAATTGTTGGGAATTTAAGAAATGTGGCAGGGAACCTGGTGGCGTGAAGGCAGATGAATTAGGAGTGTGTCCAGTCGTAAATGAAAAGAAAGTAGATGGTTTGCATGGCGGTATAAATGGGGGTAGGGTATGTTGGGTAATAACTGGTACTTTATGTGGAGGGGAAGTCCAGGGTGAGTATGCAAAAAAAATTGAAAATTGCACTAGTTGTGAATTTTATCAGGAGGTTCGCAAAGAAGAAGATATAAATTTTTTGCACGTGTTGGAAGTTTTTAAAAAACTAAAATAGTTTTTAAAATCAGCGAATACTAAAAGCTACATCTACAAGGCTGGACTTAACCGTTCAGCCTTTTTTTGTAAAATAGTTAGTTAGATTTTATCACTTCTTACGTCAATTATGGTAGGAGGTGGTAAAATGCATAAAAGGATAATTAGCTTTACAGTGGTTTGGGTAAGTATTTTAGTGGGTGTAATTTGGGCACAGGATTTAACCTGGGAAGATATTGGTAGGGGTAATCTCAATATACAATGTATTTTGATCGGGCCAGAAAACAGTAAAATAATTTTTGCTGGTTCAGGGGGGAATGTTTTAAAGAGCAATGATTCCGGGGAGAGTTGGCGTAGGGTGTTAGCGGCAAAGGCCAGGGGATCTAAGATTAATGTTTTAGTGATGGAAAAGAATAATTGTAATGTAGTTTATGCGGCAACGGGTAATGGTTTATATCGTAGTAGCAATTTAGGAGAGCGTTGGGAGAGGATTTTTCGGGGTAAAATGGAGATAGAGAATCAATGTACAACGATACTAAGCAAAGCGCAGGTTATATTTGTGGGTACAAAAGCCGGGCTTTTTATTAGCCGGGATAACGGCCGTAGTTGGCATAAGCAGGAAATAGGGATAGGTAATTGCAGTATACTAAATATTGAGTTTGGGGCTGGGCAAAATGCAGCGATTTATTTGGCTGCTACTAGTGGCATATTTAAATCTTTAGATGATGGCAAAAGCTGGGAGAAAGTTTTTGTAAGTTATTCTAATTCTGATTCCGCTGAGGAGATGATTGAGGAGGAGCCAGATTCACCGGAGAGGTTGACGGATATTAATTTTGTAAAGCCAGATCCGCATAATAGTAATTTATTGTATTTTTCTTGCGTAAAAGGAGTTTACCGAAGCATCAATCAGGGGCAAAGCTGGGAGAAATTAACAGAGTATGGTTTATTAAATCGTGATATAAAGATGATTTGTTTAGCCGATAGTTCAGAGATATTTGCGCTTTCCTCATCAGGAATTTTTCTTTATGCAAAAGAGCGTTGGTCAGAATTATCCTTTGGCTTAATTGCCGGTAAATTAAATTATTTTACTTTAGATAATTTGAATAATATTTATGCTGTTGGTGAAAAAGGAATATATAAGTCAAACCAGAATAATCCTTCTAATTTTAAACGCAGCTCTTTGTTTGATGAGTATCTTAAATATGAACCGAATATTAGAGATGTGCAACTGGCGGCAATAAAATTTGCGGAAGTAAGCCCGGAAAAGATAATTCAGTGGCGTAAAGATGCAGCCAAAAAAGCATTTTTGCCACGAATTAACATTGGGCTAGATCGCAATAGTACTGATTTATGGCATTGGGAGGGTGGTTCAACGACCAAGGCGGATGATGATACTTTGCGGCGCGGCCAAGATAATATTGATTGGGATGTTTCATTATCTTGGGATTTAAGTGATCTGATCTGGAGCGAGGCGCAAACTAGCATTGATGTGCGTTCAAAATTAATGGTAGAGTTGCGGGATGATATTTTAGACCAGGTGAATAAGCTTTATTTTGAACATTTAAGAATGAAAAGTGAGTTAGATAATTTAGCACTTGAGGATAGGTCTAAAAGGTTTCAAAAGCAGCTAAAACTTGAGGAGCTGGTTGCTTCTTTAGATGCACTTACATCTGGCTACTATTCGGAGCAACTGTGCAAATTAGCTCCTAAAAAACAGAATTAATTCCATTTACGCGTCTGCCTTGGCTTGGTTCTCGCAGGGACGCTTGTCCGCCACTGAATCAATGGCGGACTGCGTTTGAAGTCGGCTGCGTCGCTCTGCCATGCTTCGTCATAGCCGGGCATCCGTGCCCGCTCCTTGCCTCCACGCCCTGCTCGAATCCAAGC
>CAYHRM010000090.1:0-5062 GCA_964359035.1 uncultured Planctomycetales bacterium | reverse complement strand
ATTCTTAACATCAGACTCATCCGCCTTAACTTTAAAATAAACCTGAGCATCTACCTTAGCATTCAAATTATCATTAGTAATAATTTCCTGCGGCTCAGCATCAACCATCTGCTCAGTAACATTAACCTGATAAATAACTTCAATCAGCGGGATTATCCAATTAAAACCCATATTCGCAAAACGATTGTATTTACCCAGCCTTTCAATTAAGCCCCTATGCGTAGGACGCACAATCCTAATCCCCATAAAAAAAATCACTACGACTGCTACGATAATCATTCCCATTAAACCCATTTCTACCTCCTTTGTAATAACGAGATTGCTTCGGCTGCCTACGGCATCCTCGCAATGACACAAAACAACCCCTAATTAAACCATGCGAACTTCTTTATTTCCCTTTAACGCCGCTCCGATGATCCAAGCCTTTAATTTAAGCTCAGCTAATTTTTTCATTATCAAATTAACCTTTTCTTTCTGCACAATCAAAACCAAACCAATCCCCATATTCAAAGTGTGATACATCTCTAAATCATCGATATTTCCCTTATATTGAATAAGCCTAAATATTTCCGGTACCTGCCAAGAACTTTTCTGGATACACACATCAATATTTTTTGGTAATATCCGGCTGATCTTATCGTAAAATGCTCCGCCGGTAATATGCGCTATTCCTTTTATTTCTTTTCCATATTGACGTAAAAGTTCCAAAATGGGCAAAACATAAATTCGCGTTGGCTCCAGTAGTTGCGAAGCCATTCTCTTTAGCTCTACGGGCCCTAAAACTTTTCTTACTAAAGAATAGCCGTTAGAATGCAAACCGCTAGAAGCAATTCCAATTACCACATCGGCTGCTCCAATCTTTTCGCCATTAATGATTTTATCCCGCTCCACAACTCCCACGCAAAAACCAGCGATATCGTATTCGCCCTCTCGATACATCCCCGGCATCTGAGCCGTCTCTCCACCAATTAGAGAACAACCCGCCTGGCGGCATCCCTCGTTTATACCCTTAACGATATCCAACAGCACATCTTCTTTAACTTTAGTAAAAGCAATATAATCTAAAAAGAATAAAGATTCGGCTCCGGTACAAAGAATATCATTCACATTCATCGCCACCGCATCCATACCCACGGTATCATGCTTATTAGCTAATTTGGCCAGCACAAGTTTAGTGCCCACCCCATCACTTGAAGAAACTAAAACCGGATCCTTATATTTATTTTTATTTAACTTAAAAAAGCTTCCAAAACCACCGATATCCGTTAAAACTTCAGGCCGAAATGAGCTGCGCACCAAAGGCTTGATTTTAGATTTAAAGATGCTGGCACTTTTGATATCTACACCAGAAGTTTTATAAGTTATTTTTTTCACTACTTCTCTCCTTTGTATAAAATTATTGCTTATTTTTACGGGTGACTTGGGTGTTTTCGTAGCGCGTTAACGCAAGAAAATACCCAAGACAGGACCCGTAAAATTGAAATTATATTTCATACCTAATTCTATTTTTTTGCCTTAGCCGGAGATTTCCCGGTCCAGCAATATAAACAAAGCTTACTCTTATCTAAACCGATGGCCTTGATCATATCCTCTAACTTCTGAAATTTCAAAGTGGTTGCGCCGATATCCTTAGAGATCCAATCCACCATCTTTTTATATTCTTTAGAATTTTCATCTAAATATTTGCATACACTTTTGGGTTCTTTACCCTCAATATCCTTAATTGCTCGGCGGGCCGCTAATTCATTAATACTACGGGTCGAATAATTAAATTTACAGGGAAACATTAATGGTGGACAAGAAATACGTAAATGAATTTCCTTGGCCCCGTGATTTTTAAGTTTCTGAATCGTATAATTCTTAAGCTGCGTACCACGCACAATCGAATCATCGCAAAACACAATCCGTTTGCCTTTAATAATTTCAGGAATCGGAATAAGTTTCATCTTCGCCACTAAATCCCGGCGTTCCTGAGTAGCCGGAGTATAGCTGCGGTCATAACCAGGAGTATATTTTACCAACGGCCGGCGCAAAGGCACTCCCGATTGC
This sequence comes from uncultured Planctomycetales bacterium, assembly GCA_964359035.1. GTDB lineage: Bacteria > Omnitrophota > Gorgyraeia > Gygaellales > Profunditerraquicolaceae > UBA6249. The sequence continues at coordinate 3,013 of CAYHRM010000090.1, read as the reverse complement.
ATACTATAACCAATAGCATGGGCAGTACCGGAATCCGGTATTCCAGCCACCATATCCGCCTGAATATTATCATCCTTGGCCAACTGCGCTCCGCATCTTTCTCGCGAGGTTTCCACATTAATCGATTCATAATTGGAAGCCGGAAAACCCGTATACACCCAAAGAAATGAACAAATTTGATTCGTCTTAGAACCCTGTCGTTTTATCTCTAATCCTGTCCGGGTAATTAAAACAATTTCTCCCGGCTCAAGATGCTTAACCAGTTTGTATCCCAGATTAAGAAAAGCCGAAGATTCAGTAGAAACCGCCCAGCTGGAGCCTTTCTTTCCGATCACTAAAGGAGTTAACCCTAATCGATCGCGGCAGGCATAAATACCGTCTTTATTTAATAAAAGCAAGGTACAAGATCCCTGTATCTTAGAAAAAACTTTTTCAATACCTTCCACGATAGTCTTACCCGAAATAATAATCTTGGCTGCCATCTCCACAAAATTTATTTTGCCTTCCCCCACCTCAGAAAAAGATCTTCCTTTTTTAAATAATTCTTTGGCCAGCTTATCGGCATTATCAATAAAACCGTCCGTCACAATCGCAAACGGCCCAAATTTAGAGTTCATCACAATCGGCTGTTCATCACGAGCACTGATCACCCCAACTCCCTTATCCCCTTGCATCTTAAGGTAATCTTCATGGAATTTAGCCTTAAACTGGCTGCCTTTAATGTCATGAATCTTGCGCGTAAGTTCAGCCCCATAAACTGCCAAACCAGCAAATTGCGTACCTAAATGCGAATGATAATCTGTGCCATAATATAAATCTTCATTACAATTTTTTTTCGCCACCACTCCGAATACTCCGCTCATTTTATTATTCCCCCTTAGAAATGTTTTTTTATATAATCAACTCCATTTTTAAAAATTCCTAAACCATCTGCTTCTTTTTTTAATCTATCTTTACGCGGATGTTGTGCAGCATAAACATGCCTTTCCGGATGCGGCATTAGCCCAAAAACCCTGCCCGTTTCATCACAAATACCGGCAATGTTTTCTACTGAACCATTAGGATTTTCAGGATAACCAGAAAAATTACCCGCCGCATTAGCATATTGAAAAACAATTTGATTATTTTTCTTCAAACGATTTAATATCTGTTTATCGCTAACTACAAATTTTCCTTCACCGTGAGCTACGGGAAGATAAATTATTTTATTTAAACTTTTAGTCCAAACGCAATGGCCGGCGGATTTTAAATATACCCAACGCGATTCAAATTTTCCAGAATCATTAATAATCAGGCTTGTCGTTTGGTTAAAGTTCGCATCTCCGGGAAGAAGCCCGCTTTTTACTAAAATCTGAAAACCATTACAGATACCGATAATTAATTTGCCGTCAGCAATAAATTTACGCAAGCTATCTACAAGCTTAAATCTTAGCTCATTGGCAAAAATCTTCCCTGAAGCAATATCATCGCCATAACTAAAACCTCCAGGCAAAGCCAAGATGCCAAAATCATCAAGCGTTTTTTTGTTAATTACCAAACTATTAATATGCAACAATTCCGCTTCCGCACCAGCCAATGAAAACGCTGCTGCCGTTTCTTGGTCACAGTTTGTTCCGGCAGTTCTTAAAACGCAAACTTTAGGCCTTGGCATAGAATTTCTTAATTGCCGCTGCTACATCTTTTGGCTTATCCACCAAAATAAAAATTTCTAAATCTTCTTTAGTAATATTACCATTTTTATAAACTGACTCTTTGAGCCAATTAATCAACCCTTGCCAATATTGACTATTAAATAAAATAACCGGAAACCTAAAAATACGTTGAGTTTGAATCAAGGCAATGGCTTCAAAAAACTCATCCAGCGTGCCATACCCTCCAGGTAAAATCACAAAGGCCTTAGCATATTTAACAAACATCACTTTACGAATAAAGAAATAACGAAAATCCAAAAGCGTATCCACGAATTTATTCGGTTTCTGCTCGCATGGCAATTGGATATTCAAGCCGATGGATTTTCCGCCTGCCCGTTGAGTGCCCTTATTGGCTGCCTCCATTAATCCGGGCCCGCTGCCGGTAATCACTGCATATCCGGCTTTAGCGATATGATAAGCCACCTCTTCAGCCAATTTATAAAATTCAGAATCCGGCTTACTCCGGGCTGACCCAAAAATAGAAACTGCCTTGCCCACTTTAGAAAGCACCTCAAAACCATCAACAAACTCCGACATAATTCTAAATATTCGCCAAGTATCTTCTCGCGTAAAATCTTCTTTTTCTGATACATCCTTAATGCAAGATCTATTCTTTACCATTTTAATGGCGACCTCCTAAATCAATGCGTGAATTTATCCCGCCGAATAAGTGAGGCGGGAACCTACCATCTTAAGGGCCCTTGCCAGGCCTCTTTCAATTTATTAATATTAGCATCAACGCAAATTTTGCCGGCTAAATTAAATATTTTAAAATCCGGATTTTTAGTTAAGCATCCGGCTAGCCCAAAAGATACTCCGGTTAAAAGTTTTTCAAATTCTTTCTGTTTAGTTTTTGCCACCTCAACCACAAAACGCGAATTAGATTCTGAAAATAAAACAGATTCATCGCGCTTTTTTTGCGACTGATAAGGAACTTCGGAAAGAAAAATTTCCATACCTAGCCCGCCACTAAAAGCCATTTCTGCCAAAGCCACCGCCAGCCCTCCATCCGAGCAATCATGCATAGATTCAACTAAACCCTTTTCAGCGGCCTTACTTAAAGCAGCAAATGAACCCTTAGCTTCCTGAGGATATACCTTAGGCAGCTGATTTCCCAGGGCCTGATGTAAATCATAATAATGGCTTCCGCCTAATTCATCGCGAGTATTCCCCACGATGTAAATTAAGTTACCCGCGCACTTTGCATACATCGATATAGATTTATTCACATCCTCCATCACGCTAATCGCCGAAATAAGTAAAGTTCCGGGAATCGGAGTAGATATCCCCCGCACGCTGAATTCATTATAAAAACTGTCTTT
>CAYHRM010000089.1:0-5106 GCA_964359035.1 uncultured Planctomycetales bacterium | reverse complement strand
GGTTGAGGGTGAAGTTGACGCGGGTTTATCGGCTAACCGAGTAGCTCAACAGGATAAGCAGAATTTGATACAGCAGCGGGAGGAATTACTTACAGAGCAACTTAAAAGTGAAGAACGTTTTATGCCTTTAGATGACCCGGTAAAGATGTATTTGAAACAGATGGGGTCGATTTCTTTGCTTAGCCGTGAAAATGAAATCGAGTTAGCTAAGAAAATTGAGGATGCTGAAGATAAGTTTAAACGTGCAAGTTTAGTCACTAAATTTGTTCGGAATGAAGTTTTAGTGGTCGCGGCTAATATTTTAGATGATAAAATTAATATGGAAGAGGTGGTCAAGGAAGATATTCGGATCAAGAAAAGTAGCGTGATTGGAAGATTTAAACGGATTTTGGTAAAAATTAAACAGACGCGCAGTGATAGCAATGCGATAAATTTAATTTTACAGCTTAATTTTACTACTTCGGTAATTGAGGCGGCGGTACGTAAGTTAAATCTTTTATTGCGCGAGTTGGAGCATATTAAACGTCTAAATAAGCCAGATGACCTGCGTAGTCGTCAAATAATAAAGGAGTTGGCGCAGCCGTATAGTAAAATTAAAGAGCAGATGAAGTTGATTAAGTCTGCGCATCTTAAGTTTAGCCGAACGAAAAAGAAATTAGTGGAAGCCAATCTACGCCTGGTGGTGAGTATCGCCAAAAAATATACTAATCGCGGGCTTTCTTTTCTGGATTTAATTCAGGAGGGTAATATTGGTTTGATGCGGGCGGTAGAAAAATTTGAATATAAGCGGGGCTATAAATTCTCTACTTATGCTACTTGGTGGATCCGTCAGGCGATTACCCGCTCGATTGCGGATCAGGCGCGTACGATTAGAATACCCGTGCATATGACTGAAACGATTAACAAAATAATTCGTTTTTCTAGAGTTTTTGTCCAGAAAAATGGCCGGGAACCTACTCCTGAAGAGATTGCGCATAAAATGCGTTTTCCACAGGGCAAGATAAAATCTATCTTGAAGATTGCTCAGGAACCTATTTCATTGCAGATGCCTATTGGCGATGAAGGAGATACGCATTTTGGGGATTTTATTCAGGATAAGAAAGCTGTTTCTCCGGCCAATGAAACTGTGCGTTCAATGTTAAAAGATGAAATGAATTCTGCTTTAGGTACCTTAACCGAGAGAGAAAAAAAGATTTTGGTTTTACGTTTTGGTATCCAGGATGGTTCTGCGCGTACTTTAGAAGAGGTGGGCAATGTTTTTAAAGTTACTCGTGAAAGAGTCAGGCAAATTGAGGCCAAGGCTTTAAAAAAACTTAGGCATCCGTCCCGTTCGCGGCGTTTGCGTACTTTTATGGATATGACTTTGGCACATCAGAGAGAATATTAGAGTATAACTAAAAGGAACTTTAAATGACTTGTTTAAAGATAAGTCTAAACAGCCTCTTGTTTACGGGAGGCTGTTTTTTGTTTACTAATTAACTAGTAGTGACTTAATTTATGGAAAATTCTAAGGAAAATAATTTTGAGACTACTCTTTCTAAGTTACGTAAAGTAGAGTTTCAACTGAAAGCTATTTTGGATAATATTCCCGATATTGCCTGGCTCAAAGATGTCCAGGGTAGATTTATTGCGGTTAATGATTCATTCGTTAAGGCTTGTGGTTATAAGGTTGAGGAAATTATTGGTAAGACGGATTTGGATATTTGGCCAAGAGAGCTGGCTTTAAGTTATCGCGCTGACGATCAGGATGTAATGGATAGTAAGAAACGTAAATGTGTTCAGGAGAGATTATTATATCAAGAGGGCGGTGAACAGTGGATTGAAACGATTAAGACCCCTCTTTTTGATAATCAGAATAATGTGATTGGCACAACTGGGATTGCCAGGAATATTACTGTGTATAAAAATGAGGCGGAAAGGCTAAAAGAGATCCGCGGAGAGCTTGAATTGAGAGTTAAGGTTAGAACTACGGAGTTGGTTAGTGCTAATGAAGCGCTGCGTAAAGAAATTATGATGCGTAAGGTAGTGGAAACAGGTTTAATTGACTCTGAAAATAAATTTAGGTCTATGTTTGAATCTATTCCGGATGGCGTGGTTATAATGGATCAAGCAACTAAAAGATTTATTTTGTGTAATAAGGCGTTCTCCCAAATGTTAGGATATAATGATAAAGAGATACAGCAGATTGGCGTTAAAGATATTCATCTTGCTAAGGATTTTCCTTTTATTCATGAAAAAATTGAACAGTTGATAAAAAAAGAAGTTTCTAATTTGATAAATATTACTATAAAGAGAAAAGATGAAAGTATTTTTTATGCTGATATTAGCGCAGCGTCGATAATGGTGGACGGAAAAGAATGCCTTATGGGTATTTTTAGAGATGTTACTGAACGAAAAAAAATTGAAAATGAAATACTGCAGTCTTTGTCAATACGGGATGCAACATTAGATGCGGCTATCGAAGGTATTTTGGTTGTGGATTTGAATGGGAAAATTGTTAGTCATAACCGTAGATTTATTGAACTTTGGCATATTCCCGATAATTTAATTTTAACTCATGAGGATAAGAAGCTATTGGAATATGTCCTGGAGCAATTAGTAGATGCTAAGGGGTTTATGCGCTGGGTGCAGCAATTATATAATAATCCTGAAGAAGAATCATTTGATACGCTGATTTTTAAGGATGGGAGGGTGTTTGAGCGGTTTTCCGCGCCGCAAAGGATTAAAAATGAGGTGGTGGGCCGGGTGTGGAGTTTTCGTGATGTGACAGAGTTTAAGGCGACGCAAGAGGCTTTACGGGTTAGTGAAGAGAAGTTTCGTACGATGGCTGATTTTACCTATGATTGGGAATATTGGCGAGGAGTAGATAAAAAGATGATTTATTCCTCCCCGTCATGTGAACGGATTACTGGATATACCAGTAATGATTTTTTAAATGATGCTGATTTAATTGAAAAAATTGTGCATCAAGATGATATTGAAAATTTACGCAAAAAAGTAAAAGAGGCAGCCCAAAATGGCACGGAGTTGAATATGGATTTTCGTATAATTAATCGCCATGGGCAGTTACGTTGGATCAGTCATATTTGTATTCCGGTTTATAGTACTGACGGTAAGCTGCTTGGCCGTCGGGCATGTAATCGCGATATTAGTAAAAATAAAGAATATGAGAATGAACTTAAAGTTTATCGTGAAAAGTTAGAGATTTTAGTTGCCCAGCGTACGCAGTCATTAGAGTTAGAAATTGATACCAGAAAAAAAGCAGAGTATGAAACGAGTATTTTACATCAACAGCTTGAATTTACACTAGGGGTAACTAAAACTGGCTTGGATATTATTGATAAAAATTTTAATTTGCGTTATGTGAACCCGGAGTGGGCGCGTATTTATGGGGATTGGAAGGGTAAAAAATGTTATGAATATTTTATGGGCCGCAAAAGTGATTGCCCGGGTTGTGGGATTGAGGAAGCATTAAGTACAAAGAAAATTGTATTTAGCGAGAAAGTTTTAATTAAAGAGAATAACCGGCCAATCCATATTACCACGATGCCTTATCAAGATGAAAATGGCGAATGGTTGGTGGCTGAAGTGAAGGTGGATTTAACAGAAAAAAAGAGGATTGACGAAGAGCTTAGGCATTATCGTGATGATTTAGAGGAGCTAGTAGGAGAGCGCACGCAAGAGCTTTTGCAGGAGACAAACCGTTATAAGATTTCAGAATCAGAGAAGAATAAACTAAACCTTGAATTGATTAAAACTAATGAAAAATTAGAAAGTATCTCTCTTATCGACGCGCATACCGGATTATATAATTATCGTTATTTGCAGGAGGCTATTGAGGTTGAATTTCATCAAGCTAGAAGGTACGCTCAAAATTTAACCATCATCATGTTGGATGTTGATTATTTTAAATCGATTAATGATGTTTATGGCATTGTTTTTGGAGATTTAGTTTTAAAGCAGTTGGCAAAACAGCTTAAGCGCATGGTAAGGCGTTATGATATCCTTATCCGCTATAGTGGTGAGGAGTTTATCATTATCTCTCCACGATTAAATCGTGACATTGCTTTTAATATGGCGCAGAGATTGTTAGATTCTTTAAATTTTATTAACTTTGGAAATAAAAAACATAGCGTTAAATTAAAAATTAGCCTTTCGGTGGTCTCTTTTCCTGAGGATCGGGCAAAAAATGGGATGGATTTAGTTAATTTAGCTGATCGATTGATGAATAAGGCTAAGGAGGGTGGAGGTAATCGGGTCTATTCTTTTTTAGATGTTAAAAATTCATTAAAAAGTGGAATGGAGAAAATTTCTAAAGTGGTAGGTATAAAATCATTAAAAAATACGATTAATAAACTGCATAAGCAGTCCAAGCAGGGCTTAAGTGAGTCAATCTTTGCCTTTGCTAAAACCTTGGAATTAAAAGATCATTATACCGGCGAGCATGTTGGAAATACGGTACATTTTGCCATGGAGGTAGCCAAAGAATTAAATTTACCCAAAGAAGAAGTGGAATTAATTAAGCAGGCGGCGATGTTGCATGATTTAGGTAAAATTGGCGTTAGCGAGAATATATTGCTTAAAAAAAGTAAGCTTAATAAGAAGGAGTTTGGTGAGATTAGAAAGCATCCGCAGATTGGTGCAGATATCATTAGGCCGATTAAGTTTCTGCATGATCTTATTCCGTTTATTTTCTATCATCATGAACGCTGGGATGGCAAAGGTTATCCTACCGGGATAAAGGGTGAGGATATCCCGCTTGGGGCTAGGGTTATTGCGATTGCTGATGTATATCAAGCTTTGATTAGTGATCGGCCATATCATAGGGCATTTGCTAAAACTGCGGCTATAGAAATAATCAAAAAGTCATCCGGAACTCAATTTGATCCCCGTGTTGTGAGCGCCTTTCTTAAAGTTGTAAGCAAAGAAAAATAGCTTACTTATGGGCTTTAATTTAAGTAAGTTTTAACTTGCCAAAAATCCCTAAAAATAGTAAAATATAACATTGTTTTAGATTTGGTTTAAAAAAGTGTCCCCTCGTCATTTAAGTAAAAGTTTTTGTGGACTCGGGGTCAATTTTGTTGTGTAGAATTGAGGGCCCATAGC
>CAYHRM010000088.1:1103-5175 GCA_964359035.1 uncultured Planctomycetales bacterium | reverse complement strand
AGATAGAAAAGGGGATTAAATGGCTAAAAAACTTTGGGGAACAAGGTTTAGTAAGAAGACGAATGCGCTGACAGATAAGTTCACTTCATCAATAGCTTTTGATCAAAGATTAGCTAAGTATGACATTTTAGGTAGTATTGCTCATGCTAAAATGCTCGGTAAGCAAAAGATTATTCCTTCAAAAGATAGCGTACAGATTATTAATGGATTAAATGCGCTTTTGAAAGATGTGCTTAGTGGCAAATTTAAGTTTGATCCAGGTGCTGAAGATATACATTCTAATATTCAGGAATTGTTAGCCAAAAAAATTGGCCAACCTGCGCATAAATTACACACTGCCCGTTCTCGCAATGATCAGATTGCTTTGGATGTAAAAATGTATTTAAAAAGCGAGATTGATGATTTGGTTGAATATACTAGCCAACTGCAAAGATCTATATTGAAATTGGCGAAATCAAATTCTAAGGTAATTATTCCAGGTTATACGCATTTACAGGTTGCTCAGCCGGTGCTTTTAAGCCACCATTTGTTAAGTTATATAGAAGGGCTAGAAAGAGATAAGGGGAGAATTTTAGATGCTCGGAAAAGAATTGATAGTATGCCATTGGGAGCTTGTGCGTTTTCTGGAACAGGGTTGCCTATTGACCGGGAGTTTGTTAGAAAAGAGCTTAATTTTAAAACTTTAACTGATAATAGTATTGATAGCGTAAGTGACCGTGATTTTATTCTTGAGGTGCTTGCGCAGTTAACTATTCTTTCGGTGCACTTATCGCGCATTGCGGAGGACTTAATCCTTTGGAGCACCAAAGAATTTAATTTTATTGATATTGATTTCTCTTTTTGCACCGGCTCAAGTATTATGCCGCATAAAAAGAATCCGGATATTTTGGAGTTAATCCGGGGATCGGTGGGTAAAATCCATGGGGATTTATCTAGCGTAATGATTTTAATGAAGGGGCTGCCATCATCTTATAATCGGGATTTACAACTGGATAAGCCGCCGCTTTTTGATGCCGTAGATACAATGAAAGATATCTTAGAGATTTTTGTAGCGCTTTTTCAGAATATCGTAATTGAGAAAGAGTCAATTGCCAGTAAAATTCAAGATGAGGCCTTGTTTTCGGTAGATATTGTTGAGTATCTGATTAAAAAGGGAATATCTTACAGAAAAGCGCATGACATTGTCGGTAAAATTGTTAGGGACTGCTTGGATAAAGGAAAGAAAATAAACGCGTTAACTAATGCTGAACTTAAAGGATTTTCAGATAAATTGACTCCTGATGTTAGGGGAATTTTGAATGCTTGGGCTTCGGTAAGCCGCAAGAAATCTATCGGCAGCACAAATCCAGCATTAGTAACTAAGCAGATGAACAAGTGGGACAAGAAGCTACGTTAACAAAGTTCTGGGGACAGGACGGTTAGTTAATAAGGTAAGGTTAAAACCCAAGTTAAGAAAAAAGTAAAATATATGCACGATTTTAAATACAAAAAAAATAAACTCTACTGTGAAAATATCAAAGTAGAGGATTTGGCCAAAAATTTTAGCACCCCGCTTTATGTTTATAGTCAACATACGTTGATTGATCATTATTTAAAGTTAAAAGCTGCGTTTTCTGTAATCAACCCGCTTATCTGTTATTCGGTAAAAGCAAATTCCAATCTTTCTATATTGAAAGCTTTAATTGCTCAAGGGGCCGGGTTAGATATTGTTTCTGGTGGTGAATTATTTCGAGCCCAAAAAGCCGTTTGTCCTGCGCAGCGGATAGTCTATGCTTCAGTTGGTAAAACCGATAAAGAAATTTCTGCGGCGATCGGCTGTGGTATTTTGTTTTTTAATGTCGAGTCTTTAGCAGAGTTAAAAAATATTAACCGGATTGCCCGGGGGTTAAATAAAATTACTCGCGTAGCTATTCGGATTAATCCGGATGTGGAGGCCAAAACACATAAATATATCTCTACCGGTAAAATTACGAATAAATTTGGGATTGATTTAGGCAGTGCTTATGAGATCTTGTTGTTACGGGCTAAATTTAAAAATTTAAATATTTGTGGTTTACATATTCATATCGGCTCGCAGATTACTCAGAGCGCGCCGTTTGTGGAGGCGATAAAAAAAGTTTCAAATTTTATTCAGCGTTTAAAAAGCAAGGGAATAGTGTTGGAGTATTTAAATATTGGAGGAGGGTTAGGAATTATTTATGATCATGAAGCTCCTCAGACCGCTCAGATTTACGCGCATGAAATTATACCGCTTTTGAAAAAAACGGGGCTTAAGATAATTATGGAGCCGGGTAGATTTATTGTCGGCAATGCCGGGATTCTGGTAGTTAAAGTTCTTTATATTAAACATACGCCGAAAAAAAAGTTTATTATTATTGATGGCGGGATGAATGATTTGATTCGTCCGGCACTATATTCTGCTTATCACAATATCTGGCCTTTGACCAAAATTTCAAAAACCGAGAAAGCAGATGTCGTGGGCCCAATATGTGAAAGTGGTGATTTTTTAGCTAAAGAACGTTTAGTGGCTAAAGTTAAAGAAGGAGATTATCTGGCCGTAATGAGCGCTGGTGCGTATGGGTTTAGTATGTCTAGCAACTATAATTCACGTTTACGGCCGGCGGAAATTATGATTAATGGCCATAAAATATCGGTAATTCGTAAGCGGGAAACTTTTGAGGATTTAATTCGTAATGAATAAAATTTGTTTTACCAAGATGGTTGGCTCCGGCAATGATTTTATTGTTATTCAGGGTAATCCTCGCGGAAATTTATCTAAGTTAGCCAAATTATTATGTGACAGAAGATTTGGCATTGGCGCAGATGGGTTGCTTTTGCTTAATAAACATAAAAACGCGGATTTAGCGATGCGTATTTTTAATGCTGATGGTTCGCAAGCCCAAATGTGTGGAAATGGTGCTCGTTGTGCCGCTTTTTTTAATGGCCAGAGAAGAGCCAGGTTATTTACTGGTGCGGGAATAATTAATACTGAGGTTTTTGGAAATAGAGTAAGAATACAACTTACACGGCCTAAGGCTCTAAAGCTGGATATTCCCTTAAAAGTAAATAATCGGCAGATAAAAGTAAACTTTGTGAATACCGGAGTTCCGCATACTATAATTTTTGTAAAAGGGATTGCTGGGATTAATGTGCATTCTATCGGCTCTCAGATAAGGCGTCACAATAAATTTGCTCCGGCTGGTACAAATGTAAATTTTTTAGAGGTAATCGGCCCGGATATCATTCGCATACGTACTTATGAGAGAGGGGTAGAGGGGGAAACTTTAGCTTGTGGCACGGGAAGTACTGCTGCAGCACTTATTTTTGCCTTAAAAAACAAATTAAATAATTTAGTGAAAGTTCAAACTCAAGGGGGAGAAACATTAAAAGTTTATTTTAAAAGAATAGATGATAAATTTGAAAATGTTTGGTTAGAAGGAAGTGCAAAAATAGTTTACAATGGAGAATATTATGTTTAAGGGCTCAATTGTGGCCATGGTCACCCCTTTTTCCGGACCAGACTGTGCCGGAGAATTAACTATTGATGAAAAAAAATTAAGGGAATTAATTGATTTTCAGATTAACAATGGCTCAAGCGGAATTGTGCCTTGTGGAACAACCGGAGAATCTGCAACTTTAAATTTTGATGAACATGAAGCGGTAATCCGGATTACGATTGAGCAAGTAAAAAAGAGAGTCCCGGTAATTGCGGGAACAGGTTCCAATTCTACTCAGGAAGCAATTATGCTTACGCAACAGGCGGCTAGTGCCGGTGCGGATGCTTCTTTGCAGGTTAGCCCATACTATAATCGTCCTACGCAAAAGGGGTTGTATGAGCATTTTAAAGCCATTGCTCAGTCAGTAAAAATTCCGATTATCCTTTATAATATTGCCGGCCGTACCGGGGTGAATATTGAGCCGGAGACGATCGCCAAATTAGCGCGGGATTGTAAGAATATCGTCGCAGTAAAAGAGGCTTCGGGAAGCTTAGATCAGATGTCGCGTATAAAGCAACTATGTCCAAAAGAATTTGATTTAATTTCTGGTGATGACGGCTTAACTTTGCCGGTCT
>CAYHRM010000088.1:0-1093 GCA_964359035.1 uncultured Planctomycetales bacterium | reverse complement strand
CTTAAGTATTGGAGGAATTGGGATAATTTCTGTCGTTGCTAATATTGTACCGGCGGATGTAGCCGGTTTGGTTTTAGCTTTTGAGAAAGGTGATTTTAAAAAGGCCAAAGAGTTACATTTTAAATTACTGCCTTTAATTAAGGCGGTATTTTTAGAGACTAATCCTATACCGGTTAAAACCGCGATGGGGTTAATGGGGATGTGTAGCAGTCAGTTGCGTTTACCGATGTGTGGTATGTCAGAGGATAACTTAAGTAAGCTTAAAATTGCTTTAAAGGATTATGGCTTAATGTGAAACGTGATTGCTTCGCCCGTCATTGCGAGGAGCAACGCGACGAAGCAATCTCAAAGACGGGCTCGCAATGACGTGTCAGTTTTGGAGGATAATATGATAAAAATTGGAATAGCAGGAGCCTGTGGAAAAATGGGTAGGCGTATTTATGAACTTGCCGGCTCGGATAAAGATTTAGAAGTAGCATTGGCTTTAGAAAAGAAGGGTACACCTTTAATTGGCAAGGATCTTGGCAAGTTGAAAGTTTCATCCAATCTAGATGGTTTATTCCTGGTCGATGTATTAGTGGATTTTACTTTACCGGAAGCAGCGGACATGCATTTGGATTATGTGGCTAAATATAAAAAAGCTCTTGTTTTGGGAACTACAGGTTTGACCGATGCACAGAGAAGTAAAGTTGAAGAGATTGCTAAGCTTGTGCCGATAGTCTTTAGCCCGAACATGTCTGTGGGGGTAAATGTTTTATTTTCTCAGCTTTCGGAAATAGCTAGAAAATTAGGTTCGGATTATAGCGTAGAGATTGTAGAGGCACATCACAAAGCTAAGAAAGATGCGCCTAGCGGCACGGCTAAAAAATTAGCTGAAGTTATTGCGCAAGTTACGCAAAAAAATATTCCGATTCATTCTATTCGCTTAGGTGATATTTTTGGTGATCACTTGGTAGTTTTTTGCGGTAATTCTGAGCGGATTGAGATTAAGCATCAGGCGCATTCGCGCGACTTATTTGTGGTGGGAGCTTTAAAGGCCGTGAAATGGATTTTCGGAAAACCGGCTGGACTTTATTCTATGCAGGATGTTTTG
>CAYHRM010000087.1:0-5310 GCA_964359035.1 uncultured Planctomycetales bacterium | reverse complement strand
CATGAGCACGCTTTATTATTTTGCCAATAAACTAAATTATTTGGTTTGCGGAACGGGAAATAAGTCAGAACTAATGGTCGGGTATTTTACTAAATATGGTGACGGCGGAGTGGATATCTTGCCGATTGCGGATTTATTCAAACGCCAGGTGCGCCAGTTGGCCAAAGAGTTAAAAATACCCAAAGCGATTATTACCAAAGCTCCTACCGCCGGACTTTGGAGCGGTCAGACCGATGAAGTAGAAATGGGAATAACCTATGATAAATTGGATGATATTTTAGATAGATTTTGTAATCATAAAAAACAAGTTGCCGATCAAAAAAGCGTAGATAAGGTAATCAAGATGTTTAAAAGATCAGAGCATAAGAGAAAAGGCGCAGAGATTTGTCATATTTAAACACCCCGCGTTAAGAAGTCATCCGGCGCTTATTTGAATTGCGCCGGTGTCCCCTAGCGGGGAGCGCGGGTGTGCCCTTGTGGGCAAGGAGGATTAAAATGGACGAGATATTAGAGATATTAGAAAAAGATGGCCGGGCCAGCGTAGAAGATATTGCTAAGATGATTCGTAAAAAACTGGATTTCGTAAAAAAAGCCATTAAGCAGTATGAAAAAGAGGGAGCAATTTTAAAATATAAAGCCGTAATTAATAAAGACTTAATTAAAGATACTGAGTCTGAAGTTCGGGCGTTAATTGAGGTAAATATTGTTCCGCAGAAGGATTTGGGTTTTGAGAAGATTGCCGAGCGCATTTATTCATTTCCCGAGGTAACGAGCTGCTATCTTATTAGTGGGACATATGATTTGTTGGTGGTGGTCGAGGGTAAGAATTTGCATACCGTTTCAAATTTTGTGGCGGAGAAACTTTCTTGCCTAGAAAATGTGCGCGGCACGGCTACGCACTTTTTGTTGAAGAAATATAAAGAAGACGGCGTAATTTTAAAACATAAGTCGGAGAATAAGAGAATCGCTATATCTTATTAAAAAAATGCAAATTTCAAAAGTTGTAGAAAAAATGCAACCTTCTGGAATTCGAGCATTCTTTGATTTAGTGCTTGGAATGAAGGATGTTATATCTTTGGGCGTAGGAGAGCCGGATTTTGTTACTCCTTGGCAAATTCGTGAGGCAGGGATCTATTCGCTGGAGCAGGGCTTTACCAGTTATACTTCCAATAAAGGCCTTTATAAATTACGCCTGGGAATTAGCCGTTATTTAAAAAATAAATATGGCCTAGATTATTGTCCTGAGGAAGAGACCTTAATTACTGTGGGGGTAAGTGAAGGATTAGATCTTATCCTGCGGGCGATTATTAATCCGGGCGATAAAATCCTAGTGCCTCAACCGAGCTATGTTTCCTACGGGCCGGTTACGGAGCTGGCTGGCGGTACGCCGGTTTATATCGACACTTCCAAAGATGGTTTTAAAATTACACCTAAACTCTTAGAAAAGCATATTGATAAAAAGACTAAAGCGATTATTTTAAATTATCCGATTAATCCTACCGGTGTTTCTTATCGGCGTAAGGAATTAGAAGCAATTAATAGGGTTTTGTTAAAACATAAAGTACTTTGTATTAGTGATGAAGTCTATGGTGATTTAACCTATGATTTTACGCATGTCGCTTTTCCCACTTTGCCTAAAGCTAAGGAGAATACCGTGTATTTTAATGGATTTTCTAAGGCTTATGCCATGACTGGCTGGCGGGTAGGTTTTGCTTGTGGGCCTAAAGAGATTATTGCGGCGATGACTAAAATTCATCAGTATACGATTATGTGTGTATCGATTACCAGTCAAATAGCGGCTGCTGAAGCTTTGATGAGTGGTAAAAAATATGTTGAGCAGATGAAACGTGAGTATAATCGCCGACGCCAGTTTATGGTGGCAGAGCTAAATGCTTTAGGTTTAAGATGTAGTTTACCGCAGGGAGCTTTTTATGTTTTCCCTTGTATTAAAAGTACCGGTTTAAGCTCGATGGAATTTTCGCGTAAATTGCTGGAGGAACAAAAGGTGGCGGTGGTTCCGGGAACGGCTTTCGGAGCAAATGCCGAAGGATATATACGCATTTCTTATGCCTCGAGTATGGATAATTTAAAAGAAGCGATTGCTAGAATCAAAATATTCCTGCAGAGATCCAGATAATGCCAACGAAGAAAAAAGATAATATTCAGGTTTACGTAAAACAGATTGAGGCTATCTCTAAGGTGGCCAATTTGATTGCTTCCGGAATGTATTTGGAAGAGCTATTGCGTTTAGTGGTTCAGGTGACTGCGGAGGTGATGAACTCTAAAATTTCCTCTTTGATGCTTTTTGATCCAAATAAAAATGCTTTAGTGATTAAGGCCACGCAGTCCATCTCCGAAGCTTATAATAAAAAACCGAATATCCCTTTAGGTAAAGGAATTGCCGGGGTAGTAGCTAAAGAAAATAAAGCTGCCTGTATTTTAGATGTTAAGAAAGATCCCCGTTATCTAAATCAGGATGTGGCTAAAAAAGAAGGCTTATGTTCTTTGGCTTGCGTGCCGCTGGCAGTCAAGGGCAGGGTTATCGGAGTGTTAAATTGTTATACTTCCAAGCAGCATAATTTTACAAAATCTGAATTAGATTTACTTACAGCTTTAGCTAATCAAGCGGCTTTGGCCATTGAAAATGCGGAATTAGATTTAAGAGCGAGTTCTGCGGAAGAGGCATTAACGACGCGTAAGTTGGTAGAACGGGCAAAAGAGATTCTTGCTCAGGAGCTTTGTATTCTACCCTCGGAGGCGTATCGGTTAATTCAGAAGCAGAGTATGGATATGCGTAAATCGATGTTAGAGGTAGCTGAGGCGATTATTTTAGCAAAAGATATAAAACTTAAGAAAAATTGAGTTCCTTAAGCTTCTATAAGTAAGGGGAGGATAAATGAACCTAAGGCAAAAACTTTTATTTAAGGTCAAAGGTATAGAGTTAAAAAAAATAGTTGCGCCGGTAAAAGTCTCTAGTTATTTTGGGCAGGATACTTTTAGTATTGGAGTTATGCATAAGCATGTTTCACAAAAAACTTTGGAAGCATTTAAGGTTTGGATTGCCGAAGGCAAGACTATCTCTCTAACTCAGGCTAATGAAATTGCCAACGCCATGAAGGATTGGGCCATGGCTAAAGGGGCTACCTATTATACACATTGGTTTCAGCCGATGACCGGTTTGACTGCAGAGAAGCATGATAGTTTTATCTCTTTTGTCGGCCCGGGTAAAGTAATTGAAAAATTCTCTGGCAATAAATTAATTCAAGGTGAACCAGATGCCTCTAGTTTTCCTTCCGGCGGAATTCGCGCCACTTTTGAAGCCCGCGGTTACACAGCCTGGGATCCATCGAGTCCGGCTTTTATTATTGAAAGTACCCTCGGCAAGACTCTTTGTATCCCGACGATCTTTATCTCTTACCATGGTGCCTCTTTAGATAAAAAATTACCGCTTTTACGTTCGGATGATGCTTTAAATAAATCCGCGATTAGTTTATTAAAATTATTTGGGCATAAGAATATTAAAAAAGTTTTCTCTACCTGTGGAGCGGAGCAGGAGTATTTTTTAATTGATAAAAATTATTATAATTTACGCCAGGATTTAATTATGACCGGGCGTACATTGGTTGGTGCCCCCAGCCCTAAGGGGCAGCAATTGGAAGATCAATACTTTGGCACGATTAAAGAGCGGGTGTTAAATTATATGTTTGATGTCGCTTCGGAAGCCTATAAATTAGGTATCCCGATTATGACCCGGCATAATGAAGTTGCCCCGCATCAGTATGAATTTGCACCGATTTTTGAAGAGTCTAATCTTGCTGCTGATCACAATCAGTTGCTTATGGAGTTAATGAAGAAGATTGCTTTGCGTCATGGATTAATTTGTCTTTTTCATGAGAAACCTTTTGCCGGAGTAAATGGTAGTGGCAAGCATGTGAATTGGTCTTTAGCGGATGATCAGGGGAACAATTTACTTAACCCCGGGGAAACTCCAGAAGATAATTTGCAATTTTTAGCGGTTTTAGCGGCAGTTTTAAGAGCGGTCTATCTACACGGCGATCTTTTACGCTCTTCAGTGGCTTTAGCCGGTAACGAACATCGCTTAGGGGCCAATGAAGCTCCTCCGGCGATTATCAGTGTGTTTTTAGGTGAGCAGTTGACCCATATTCTTAATATGATTGAGCGCGGGGTTAAGTCTAAGGTTTCTAAGCGCGACATTATGGATTTAGGTATTGGTCGTTTACCTAAATTTAATAAAGATTCTACGGATAGAAATCGTACCTCACCATTTGCTTTTACCGGTACCAAGTTTGAATTTCGTGCTGTCGGTGCTTCGCAAAATATTTCTACGCCGATTGCCATCATTAATACAATTATTGCCGAAAGCCTAGATTACGTTTCTGATCAGATTAAAAAAGCTAATGCTTCGGGTAAGGATTTTAATGCTAGTGTTTTACAAGTGATTGCTAAAATTATTCAGGAAACTAAAAATATTCGTTTTGAAGGGAATAATTACGCTCAGGAATGGATTAACGAGGCTAAAAAAAGAGGGCTACCGAATATCGCTGCCACATATAAGGCGCTAGAAGTTTTAATTAAAGAAAAAAATATCGCTTTATTTGAAAAATATAAAGTTTTTTCTAAAGAAGAGTTAGTGGCGCGTTATTACATTTGGGTACATATGTATAATCTTGCTCTGGAGATTGAAGCCAATACTTTAAATGAAATGGTTAATGCATCGGTAGTTCCGGCAGGTTATAAGTATGAGCGGTTATTGGCTTCTGCTTTGGATAAATTAGTAAGGTTAAAGAAAAGCGTGGGGTTGAAAGTTAACCCGGCGGCTTTAGCGGATAAGAAAGCGCATTTAAGCGAAGTAGTTTCGAGTATTTATTATGTGCGTAGGAATACTATTGAAATGGTTAAGTTGTTGGAGAAGGCAAAAAAATTAAATGATGAGAAACGTGCGGGGGTTTATTTTTCTCAACTTAAACCTTTACTAGAGCATATTCGTAAACACGTCGATCAGCTGGAATGTGTAGTGGCAGATGATGCTTGGGACCTGCCCAAGTATCGAGAGATGTTATTTATTAAATAAGAATTATAAACACTATTCCCTTAATAAAAATATAGGAGGAATTAATTATGAATTTATGGCATTTAATTAAAATCGGTGGCGTGACGATGGTTATTCTTCTGGCAATGTCCGTGGTGTCGGCCGCCATTATATTGGAAAGAATTATTTTTTATCGTATTAAATCGAAATTAAAACGAAAAGATTTTATGCTCAAGGTTCGTCAAGAGCTTAAAAAAGGT
>CAYHRM010000086.1:0-5311 GCA_964359035.1 uncultured Planctomycetales bacterium | reverse complement strand
AATCAGCAGAGAGATCTAAAAGCACACGGCGAAAATCTTCGTGCCGAAGCAAAAGCCAGAAAGCTAATGCTAGTATCCGTCGAAGAATAAGCCAAGACAGACGCGTAAATGGAATTAGGAGATGTTGACTTTTAATAAAAGAATGTTAAAATATTAAGAATTATGGAGGAGAGATGTCGATAGATAAGGAAACGGTTAAACATGTTGCACATTTAGCGCGTATCGAGTTGCAGCCTAATGAGTTGGAGAAGTTGTTTGGGGAACTGCATGGGATATTGGACTTTATTGATAAACTTAAATATTTGGATTTAGAGCAAGTTAAGCCTGCCAGTCATATTTTACCCATAAGCAATGTGTTGCGAGAGGATCAACCGCATGTTTCCCTGTCCCCGGAAAAGGCTTTAGAAAATGCCCCAGGTAAAAGGGGGAACTTCTTTAGTGTCCCAAAAATACTAGAATAATTATGGAATTAAATCAACTTACTGCCCACGCATTATTAGAAAAACTTAAAAGCCAGCAGACAACGCCTAAGGCCATCTTGGATTCGCTTTATGCGCGTATAAAAAAGGTTGATCCTAAGGTCAAGGCTTATGTCAGGGTTCCGGAGGAAAATATTAACCTGAATTTTTCTTCTGAAGGCCTACTTAAAGGATTACCGATTACGATTAAAGATAATATTTGTACCGAAGGATTATCTACTGAATGTTGTTCAAAGATTTTGCAGGGTTTTTGCCCGCCATATGATGCCACTGTAATTAATAAATTAAAAGAAAGTGGTGGTGCAATTTTTCCTTTAAAAGCTAACATGGATGAGTTTGCTTTTGGTTCATCTACAGAGAATTCCTATTTTGGGCCAACGCATAATCCCTGGGATTTAGATTGTGTTCCAGGAGGTTCCTCTGGGGGGTCCGCGGCTGCCGTAGCTAGTGATGAAGCGGTTTGGGCTTTAGGCAGTGATACGGGTGGATCAATTCGTCAGCCAGCATCTTTTTGCGGGGTAGTCGGGTTAAAACCAACTTATGGGCGCGTTTCGCGTTTTGGGTTAATTGCTTTTGCTTCCAGCCTTGATCAGATTGGCCCAATTACTAAGGATGTTCAAGATGCGGCAATTTTAACCGGGATTATCTCGGGGTATGATCCGCGTGATTCAACTTCAGTAAATCAGCCTGTTCCGGATTACACTAAAAGCCTTTCTGGGGATATTAAGGGTTTAAGGATTGGCGTACCGAAAGAATATTTTGTTGCAGGGCTGGATGGGGAAGTAAAAGATATTATTGAAGAGGCGATAAATAAGCTTAAAAATTTGGGCGCGGTGGCTAATCCCATATCCTTGCCGCACACAGAGTATGCCGTGCCAGTTTATTATATTATCGCTACGGCTGAGGCAAGTTCAAATTTAGCTAGATTTGATGGAGTGCAATATGGTTATCGGGCTCAAGCTGATAGTTTAATGCAAATGTATAAGTTGACTCGCGCGCAAGGTTTTGGCCAGGAGGCCAAGCGGAGGATCATATTAGGAACCTTTGCTTTATCGCACGGATATTATGATGCGTATTATTTGCGCGCCTTAAAGGTACGTACATTAATTAAACAGGATTTTGATAAAGTTTTTCAGGATTTTGATTGCATTGTGGCTCCTACTTCTCCTACCAGTGCTTTTAAAATTGGGGAAAGATCACTTGATCCGCTGAAGATGTATCTTTCTGATATCTATACGATATCCGTAAATTTGGCAGGCATACCGGCGATCTCTATCCCCTGTGGTTTTACTAAAAAAGGATTGCCTGTAGGTTTACAAATTATGGCCAAGCCTTTTAATGAAGAGATGCTATTTAGGGTAGCGCATACTTTTGAACAGAATACAGATTGGCATAAGCTTAAAAACAAATTATGAAATATCAGACGGTCATCGGATTAGAAGTTCATTTGCAATTAAATACTAAAACCAAGGCATTCTGTGGTTGTTCGACAGATTTTGGAAAGGTTCCTAATTCTAACGTTTGTCCGGTATGCTTGGGGTTTCCTGGGTCGCTGCCGGTTTATAATCGAGAGGCTTTAAATTCTGCTATTAAGTTAGCCTTGGCTTTTGGTTGCCAAATTCAAGAGCATACTAAATTTGATCGTAAAAATTATTTTTATCCTGATTTACCAAAAAATTATCAGATTTCACAATTTGATTTACCATTGTCGCGTAATGGATATTTGGATATTTATAGTCAGGATAAACCTAAGCGCATTGGGATTACCCGGGTGCATTTAGAGGAGGATGCGGGTAAACTTATTCATGAAGCAGAGGTAAGCCTAGTAGATTTTAATCGTACGGGAATTCCTCTATTGGAAATTGTTAGTGAACCAGATTTAAACAGCCCACAAGAAGCTTTTGATTATTTGACGAGTTTAAAAAGTATTATTGAATATCTTGATGTTTCGGATTGTGATATGGAGAAAGGTTCCCTGCGTTGCGATGCTAATATTTCTTTAAAGCTGTTCGATGCTAAAGAGCTGGGCGTTAAAACTGAATTAAAGAATATGAATTCATTTAAAGGGGTAAAGGATGCTTTAACTTATGAAGTAGAACGCCAGACTCAGCTTTTGGAAACCAATCAAAAGATGGTTCAGGAAACTCGGCTTTGGGATGTGGAGAAGGGAGTTACTGCCGCCATGCGCACTAAGGAGGGGGCTAAAGATTACCGGTATTTTCCCGATCCGGATTTAACGGTTTTTATTATTGATCAATCTATGATTGCTCAAATTAAGGCGCTTTTACCAGAATTGCCTCAGGAAAAAATGTGTCGTTTGGTTAAAGAGTACGGATTGACTGAGTATGATGCCAAGATTTTGGTGAGCTCTAAAAATGATGCGGAGTTTGCGGAAAAGTGTATTCAGGATTATTCGGGAAAAGATAAAAAAGAGATGGTTAATTGGTTGATTGGACCGTTATTGTCCGAAGCTAATTCGAGGAAGGTAAAATTACATCAGTTAAAGCTTGATAAAAATGAATTAATTAGTTTGATTGGCTTTGTACAAAGGCAGGATATTTCTTACCTTTCGGCTAAAAATGTATTAAGCCAATTAATTGAAACGCAAAAATCTGCGCGAGATTTGATTCAAGAAGGTGGTTTGCAGCAGATATCTAATACTGATGCTCTTCTTCAGGTGATTGAAACAGTGCTTCAGGAAAATGCAAAATCAGTGGATGATTTTAAAGCGGGTAAAATTAACGCGCTGATGTATCTAGTTGGCCAGGTAATGAAGAAGAGCTCTGGCAAGGCTAATCCTAAAGTGGTCGGAGAATTAATAAAAGGGAGACTGACGGATGCGTAAAAAAGTATTTTTGGCTTTTTTATTTATTGGGTTTGTATTTATCGGTGTCAAATTAGGTTTTTCTGAAAATAAAAAAAAGAATAATAATGACCAACTGTATAAGCAGGTGGAAATATTCTCTGATACCTTGGCCATTATTAAAAACGAATATGTTACGGATACAAAAACTAAGGATCTAATTTACGGCGCATTAAAGGGTATGTTGGCTTCACTCGATGCGCATAGTCAATTTATGGACCCGGAAACTTACGAAGAATTAAAAGCGGATACAAAAGGTAAGTTTGGGGGTTTGGGTATTGAGATTACCGTTAAAGATGGTTTTTTAACCGTGATTACGCCAATGGAAGATACCCCTGCTTGGAAGGCGGGAATAAAAGCCAATGATCGTATTGTAAAAATTAATGATTTTATAACTCGCGATATTACACTTATGGATGCGGTGAAAAAAATGCGCGGTAAGCCGGGTGAAATTGTTAATCTTACCGTATTACGGGATACTGAAAAAAAACTGCTAGATTTTAAGATCACCAGGGACATCATCAAGGTTACTGATATAAAACATGTGCGTATTTTGGAAAAAGGGATTGGTTATATCCGGCTTAGTGAATTTCGTGAAAATACCTTTGTGGAATTAAATAAGGCATTAGGTATTCTTTCTAAGCAAGGAATGAAGGTATTAATTATCGATTTACGTAATAATCCGGGTGGGCTTTTGGATGTGGCGGCCAAAGTTACGGGGAAATTTTTGGGGCCAGATAAACTGATTGCTTATACTAAGGGTAGGCAGAAGGATCAGGATTTGGAATTTTTCTCTGAGGCTAAGAATGCAAAGTTAGAGTTACCGTTGGCAATTTTGATTAATGAGGGTTCAGCTTCCGGAAGCGAAATTGTGGCTGGAGCTTTGCAGGATTATAAGCGGGCGATAATTATTGGCAAAAAGTCTTTTGGTAAGGGTTCTGTGCAAACAGTGATTCCTTTGGCTGATGGCTCAGCTTTACGTTTAACTACCAGTCATTATTTTACTCCTTCTGGTAAAATTATCCAAGGCCAGGGAGTGACTCCAGATATTTTAGTTGAAGAGCAAAAAGTTGCCGACGTTAAAATTGGGGAAGCAGAGGTTAAGAATCCGGATGTTGTATTTGATCAGATTCAAAATGAAAAGATAATTGATAGGCCTCTGAAAGATGCCTTTGATTATAAAGCTGATATGCAGCTTATGCGTGCAGTAGACATTTTAAATGGTATTCAGATTTATAAGCAAGTGAAGTAATTTTAGGCAGTGGGTAATATTTCAAAGAAATGAAGAATAAAACTTTTCAACTCTTAGGGGTAATTTTATTTTTGTTGGTATTTGTTGCGCTTATTTTGACGCCGATATATAAAAAAGCCCCGGTAAAGGTGGTTAAGAAACCCCGCTTGATACGAGGGCAGATTGCGATTGTCATCGATGACTGGGGGTATGGTTTGCATAATCTTTTGATGATAGAGCAAATCAAGCAGCCCTTAACCTGTGCAATTTTACCGGGTTTAAAGAATTCAAATTTGGTTATGCAGAAATTAAATAACTTAGGTTTTGAAATAATTTTGCATTTACCGATGGAGCCGAAAGAAAAGTATAATTTAGAGAAGAATACGATTACCTTAGGCATGGATGCTGATCAAGTCCATAATATTTTTCAGCAGGATTTATCTAGCGTTACTTTTGCTAAAGGGGTATCCAATCATATGGGGTCGCGCGTTACGGAAGATAAAAAGACAAGCGAACTAGTAATGGCGGAGGCAAAAAAGCGTAATTTATATTTTTTTGATAGTTTTGTTACCAATCAATCTGTTTGTCCGGCCTTAGCAAAGAAAATAAAAATTAGATTTGCTAAGAGGGACGTGTTTTTGGATAATCAGGATGACTCTGCATATATCAAAGGACAATTGATAAAATTAAAGAATTTGCCGTGAAGAGGAAAAAAACTATTTTTATAAATACCTGCCA
>CAYHRM010000085.1:0-5508 GCA_964359035.1 uncultured Planctomycetales bacterium | reverse complement strand
GAAGGTTATAAATCATTAGCTGAAGGTCAGGATGTTGAGTTCAACATTGAAAAAGGACCTAAAGGCGAGCAGGCTACGAATGTAGTCAAGCTTTAAACTAAACACACAAAAATAGCCTGGCTTCTATTAACCTAGAGGTCAGTCTATTTTTTTAAAAAAAGGAGACAAATATGAATACAGGAAAGATAAGAAATTAATTCGCGACAAAGGATTTGGTTTTATTAGTGATACCGATGGACGGGAATTATTTTTTCACCAGAATGCACTGGTAGAGGCAAAGTTTGACGCGTTAAATGAGGACCAGTCTGTTTCTTATGATGTTGAAAAATCCGATAAAGGCCCGCGGGCAATTAATGTGCGCGTTGTTTAAAATTTGCTTGGGATTTATAGCAAAATATGTATAATATAATTCATGGAAAAGACTAAAAAACCAAAGGTAGTGATTGACTGTCTTAAATGTAAAAATCAGGCAGATTGTTGTAGGTTTGGGGCCTGGATTGATTTAGAGGAAGCCAAAAAGATTTTGTCTCTGGGGATAAAAGGAGATTTCTTTCATTTGGAAATAGACAAAGAATTTCCTTCCGGATACAAGGTTGGCACTAGCTATGAAGATGAACCATGTGCTTTTCAGGATACTGACGGTTTGTGTAGAATACACAAAATTGATTATGCGCATAAGCCGGTAACTTGTAAAGAATTTCCTTATGAGAATGGTGAAATTGCCCCGATTGCGGATGTGTTATGCGTTGTGCATAGGTCGAATATTAGGCAGGCCAAAGCGGGTAAGAAAAAATAGTAATGGATAATCAGAATCAGCCGAAATGGTATTTTAAAACCTGGTCCTTAGTGGCATCTTTTCTTTGCGTAGGGCCATTTATGCTGCCCTTAGTCTGGAAGCATCCTCGATTGAGTAAAAAATCAAAAATAATTATTACCGCAGTGGTACTTATTGTAACTTATATGGTTGCAGAGTCTTTACTAAAATCTCTAAAAACTATTACTAGTTATTATCAGATGCCCGTAGATATTTAAATTTTTAAATCCGTAATTTTAAATAAATTAAGCATGAAATACACTAAGGGAACAATTGGCAGGGTTTTTTTGGTAAAATTTGAAGATGGTGATATTCTAATTGATAATTTGAGCCTTTTGGCTAAAAAGGAGATGATCAAAGCGGCAACCATGATTTTTATCGGTGCGCTTAAACAGGGGGATTTAGTTACCGGGCCTAAAAAGCCGGTTATTCCGCCAGAGCCAAATAAAGTAACTTTTAAGGATGGTTGGGAGGTTATGGGAATCGGCACGCTTTTTACAAACTCTAAAGGGCCGCAGATTCATATTCATACTAGTATGGGGAAAAAAAATACGGTCTTAACTGGTTGCCTGCGGGGTAAATCAAAAGTATTTTTAGTTGTTGAGGCGGTGATCTTGGAGCTAACCGGTGTAAAGGCAAGTAAAGATATTGACCCTAAAACTGGACTTAATTTGTTAAGGATTATTTAATTTTTAAATAAATTTGTATATTTTTCTAAGTATGCGATTTAATTAAATAAGGGGGCAGAGGTGGATTTTAGTGTGATTAGAAAAGATATGAAATTGTTTAATTTTGAGGTTCTGCGTACTGATTGTGATAATTTTTTTGAAGGGGTAATTATTCAACAGGAGCTGGATAAACTTAATGGGCAATTAAAGAGCTTACTGGGAGATCCGGTTTATCCTTCGGCAAATAAGCTGGCGCATAAAGTACGCCAGAGCATTGATGGGCTAGGTGGGCTGATGCCTGGCCAGACATTGTATTATAAAGACTTAGGTGTAGATAGTATTTTAGCGATGCTTTGGCCTTGGAAAGATGGCCAACGTACTACGGTAAAAATTATTCAACAACAAATATGAGTTTTACCTATTTACAGAAAATTCCTACCCCGCCTGAGATACTCGATATGATGCCGATGCCGGCAAAGTTGATCAAGGTAAAAGCCGCTCGGGATAAAGATATTTTAAATGTTTTAAAAGGCCATGATTCCCGGTTGCTTTTGATTATTGGCCCTTGTTCGGCAGATGATGAAAACGCACTTTCAGAGTATGTCTCTCGGTTAGCCGTGGTGCAAAATAAAGTTAAAGAAAAAATAGTTATAATTCCGCGTATTTATACAAATAAGCCGCGTTCTACCGGAGTAGGCTATAAGGGGATGCTGCATCAGCCTAAGGCTACTGGGGATCCGGATATTGCAAAGGGCATTAAGGCTATTCGGCGGATGCATCTGAGGGTTTTAGGTGAATCTGGGTTAACGGCTGCTGATGAAATGCTTTATCCGGGTAATTATCCGTATCTCGAGGACATTTTAAGTTATGTAACTATCGGGGCGCGTTCCGTGGAAAATCAAGAGCATCGCTTGACCGTGAGTGGTTTGGATATTCCGGTGGGGATGAAAAACCCGACGAGTGGCGATTTAAATGTTTTATTAAACTCGGTGCAGGCCGCACAAATTCCGCATACATTTATTTACAATGGCTGGGAGGTTAAAACTAAAGGAAATGCTTATGCGCATTGTATTTTGCGAGGGGCAATTAACCATCATGGCCAAAGTATTCCCAATTATCATTATGAGGATCTAATTAATTTTGCCCAAGCTTATCAAAAACGAAACCTGGTTAATCCGGCGATTATTGTGGATACTAATCATGCTAACTCTGATAAAAATTTTTGTCAACAACCACGTATCGCTGAGGAGGTTATACATAGTTTGACAAAATCTAAAGATTTAAAAAGGATGGTTAAGGGGTTGATGATAGAAAGTTATTTAAAAGAGGGTTCTCAGGAGGTTGGCGGTAAAGTGTTTGGCCAATCAATTACTGATCCTTGTTTAGGGTGGCTTGATACTGAAAAATTAATTTTAAAGCTAGCGGATAAATTTAAATAGGAGAACAGATGGGTTTAAAATTTGATTTTAATAATATGTTTAGTTTTAACGTTGGCGTTCATGGGGTCAGCCAGCAGGATATTGATGAGATTCTTCCCGCAGCGCGGCTTTGCGCAGCGCATCTAAAAAAGATTTTGGCTTGTTCTCAAGCAAGGGTTGAATTGAATTTGGAGTGGGCGAATCTTTTTCAGCAGGATAAAGATAAGATCAAATTGATTCAGAAACTTGGAGCGCAGATTTCTAAGAAGTATGAAGATGTTCTTTTCTTGGGAATTGGCGGTTCATATTTGGGATTAAAAGCTGCTCAAGACGCATTGTGTCCACCTTATTATAATGAATTTAAATCGTTAAGGAAGAAGGCGCCGCGTATTTATTTTGAAGGTAATAATTTGGATCCGGATACATTAACTGTTTTATTAAAAAATCTTAATCCTAAAAAAACATTTGTTATTGTTATCTCTAAGTCTGGAGAGACTACCGAGACTAAGGCGGCACTTATTTTAGTCGAGGCTTGGTTCAAGAAGTCAGTGGGAGCTAAGTACGGAAGGCAAATTTTAGCGATTACTGATCCTGAGTCGGGATCTTTGCGTAAAAGGGTCCAGGCCGAACAAAAGAAGGATATTTTAAGTTTTCGTGCGCTGCCACTTTTAAAAGGCGTTGGCGGTAGGTTCTCGGAGTTTAATATGGGGTTAATGCATTTGGCAATTGTGGGTGTGGATATTCGAAAGTTATTAAATGGCGCTCAGGAGATGTTTGCTAGATGCAGTGATGATGGTATTTTAAAAAATCCTGCGTATTTGTATGCTTTATTGCATGTTATTCTTTATCAAAAAAAGGCAAAATCATTGGCGATCTTAATGCCATTCTCTCAGACCCTTAAGTCTACCTCGGATTGGTATGTGCAGCTTTTAGCTGAAAGCCTGGGTAAAAAATATCACCGTAAAATTGAAACTGATTGTAATGGCGCTGAAACTTGGCTGGCCAATAAAGAAGATTTATTTAATCAAGGCAGGACGCCGATAGCCGCTGCCGGAACAAATGATCTACACTCCATCCAGCAGAATAATGTTGAAGGGGAGAATAACAAGGTCGTTACTTTTATGCGTGTGGAGAAATTTAAAACAGATTTAAAAATTCCGGGTAAGGGTGATTTACTTTCCGGTAAAAGTTTTAGTCAGCTTATGCGGTTGGCCCAAGAAGCCACGGAATGGGCTTTGGTTAGCCAAAACCGTCCTAATTGTACAATTATTATTCCTGAGGTGTCGGCGCATAATTGGGGAGCATTGCTTTTCTTTTTTCAGATGGCCACTGCTTTTGAAGGCGAATTATTAAATGTGAATGCTTTTGATCAGCCGGGAGTGGAGGGGTATAAGAACTACATGTATTATAAATTGGGCAAGCCCGGAATTCCGCAGGTAATTGCTGAAGAAATAAAGAATAAGCCTTTAATTAAAGATCCCAAATATATACTTTGAAAAAAAAGGGGACGCTTCTATTTTTTTGATGATTAAGTAGCGGAGGTTTAAACCTCCGCTACAATTATTTTAAAAAATAGAAGCGTCCCCTAATTAATTAAATAGAAGCGTCCCCTAGTTTTTATTTTAATATGTTAAAAATTGGTAAATTAAAACTTAAATCAAATATAATTCTCTCCCCGATGGCCGGAATTACGGATTTGCCATTTCGCATGTTGTGCCGTAAATTTGGTGTAGAGTTGGCTTTTGTGGAGATGATTAATTGCCGTTCGATTAGCCATAAGAATAGAAGAACTAAGCAGATGTTGGCGAGTTTACCTAAGGACAAGCCTTTGGGGATTCAAATATTAGGCTGTGAAGAGCAATATATTTTGAGGGCGTTGGAAGTTTTAAGAGGAGTTGAATTTGATCTTTTGGATTTTAATGCTGCTTGCCCGTCAAAAAAAGTAGTGCGTAGGGGTGAGGGGGCAGGTTTACTGCAAGATCCAAAAAAATTTGCCAAGATATTGAAATTAATTGTTAAGCATGCCTGGCTTCCGGTAAGCGTAAAGATCCGCGCGGGATGGGATAAGCTTTCGGTTAATGCCAAAGAGTTTGCTTTGATCGCTCAGGATTGTGGGGTAAACGCCCTATTTCTTCATGGCCGGACTAAAACTCAAGCTTATAGTGGCCAGGTGGATTATAATATAATTAGAGAAGTTAAGAAAGTTTTGGATATTCCTTTAATTGCCAGTGGGGATATTTTTTCTGGTTTATTGGCTAAGAAGATGTTTGATGAGACCGGATGCGATGGCCTGGCAGTGGCACGGGGATCTTTGGGTAATCCCTGGATATTTAAGGAGATTAAGGAATATTTAAAGAATGGTAAGATTGTTCCTCGGCCTAAAGAAGAAGCTATCGCTAAGGCGCTACGGGAACATCTGGATTCTTTGCTTGATTTTTATGGCGAACGAAACGGAGTCGTTATTTTTCGGAAATTTTATATTTGTTATACCAAGGGGTTGTCTAAGGTGCGCCGTTTAAGAGAGAGAGCCTCAAGAGCTAAAACTCGGCTAGATGTAGAAAAGATTATTCAGGAAGCCTTTGGTAAAAAATAAATTAAATTATGGATT
>CAYHRM010000084.1:0-5572 GCA_964359035.1 uncultured Planctomycetales bacterium | reverse complement strand
AATCCACCCACAATGCTAGAAATCGGATGTACATGACGACCGACTAAAATATCACAAACATCATTACATTCCTTTTTCATGCGCAACGCTCTGCGTACAACGGTATTATGCGTTTCAATTAAAGGGACAAAACTTTTTACTCCTAAAAGATCCGGAGCAACCAATAAATAAATATGCAAAATATGGCTATCTAAGTTCTCCATATGTAAAAGAAACTTACGTAATTTGATTGTTTGTTCAGAAGGAATAAATCCTAAGGCATCTTCGGCCGCCTGGATAGAGGCTAAAGTATGTCCGCAAGCGCAAATTCCACAAATCCGCGAAGTAATATGCTGGGCCTCAAAAATCGAACGCCCCCGCAACATCCCTTCAAAAAATCGAGGAGATTCCACAACATCCAAACGGCATTCTTCCAGCTTGCCATTTTTGACATTGACTACAATATTACCATGACCCTCGACGCGAGTCAAATATTCAACATTAACCTTTATGTTTTTACTCATCTATGTCTAGCTCCCGTGGCTTATTATACATATTCATCTTATTGACTACCCAATCCAAAGTAATCTTATGCTTCTTTAAAATATCCATTTGCCCATCTTTAGCCGGATTACTCAACATCCCGCGGCAACCATAGCAGATGTTACCATTATTTAAGCACCAAGAATTACACCCGGCACGCGTCACCGGCCCCATACAAGTAATTCCTTTATCAAACATACAAACATTTTCATTAAAACGACATTCTGCGCAAACTGCATAATCCGGGACAACATAGGATAGACCGGCCAAAGCACATTTTAAAACTTTTACAAATTCCGGTTGATAAACCGGACAACCATGCACATAGTAATCGACCTTAACAATTTGATGTAATGGATGTGTCGGAATCGACTCAAAATATTTAGCATCATCTTTATAAACGTATTTTTTGATATCCTCCAACTCAAAATTATTCTTCATCCCATTGATTCCGCCAATGGTCGCGCAAGAACCATAAGCAATTAAAACTTTAGCCGTGGCACGAATCTTTTTAATTCTTTCAATATCATGAGTAGTGGTAATGCTCCCCTCAACAATTGCTACATCATATTCATCACTTCTTTCCGACATTGCCTCACGAAACATGACCACATCAATTAGTCCTAGAATATCTAAAAGCGCCTCCCCAAAGTTGGCCACCTGTAATTGGCAACCTTCGCAAGAAGAAAAATCAAAAAATGCTACTGTAGGTTTACGCATTATAAAGCCTCTGTATTACCCTTAATCTGGTCAAATGAAAATACCGGACCGTCTTTACAACAATAATATTGAGCAATCTGGCAATGGCCACATTTTCCAATTCCGCATTTCATATGTCTTTCTAAAGAAACATAAATCTGTTTCTCAGGAATTTCTTTCTTCAATATTTCAATTAAAACGAACTTATACATAATCGGCGGGCCAACCACAACTGCAAAGGTTCTTTTAGGATTAAGATTCACTCCCGGGATCAGCGAAGTAATTAAACCAATATTGCCCTTCCAATCCGGATCAGCTTTATCCACTGTACAATTAAAATTAACATCCAAACGCTTACTCCATTCTTTAATCTCATTGGCAAAAAGTAAATCCGCGGGTTTCTTGCAACCTAAAAGAATATGCACTTTACCAAAATCACGACGATTATCAATTACAAAATTAATCAATGAACGCAAAGGCACCACTCCTAAACCACCGGCAACAAATAAAAGATCATTACCCTCTAATATCTGCACCGGAAATCCGCGTCCAAAGGGACCGCGAATTCCTAAAACATCCCCCGCTTCCATTTTATGTAAAGCATTGGTCACTTTTCCAACATTACGCACGACTAATTCAAAATAACTACGCTTAGTCGGCGAAGAGGAAATAGATATCGGCGCCTCTCCGATACCTAATAGAGAAACCATCACAAACTGACCCGGCTCATGATCCAAACTGATTCCTTCCTCTAGAGCAATCTTAAAATATTTTTCTTGAGCGGTCATCATGTACGCCTCAAGAATCTTGGCCGGCATGACAATATATTCAGACTCTTTTAGTTCAATGCGCTTCATTCGGCTTCCTTAGCTAAATCATTAATCGTGCTTTTGAGTTTAATTTCCGCCATACAAGTACGCGAACAGCGTCCACAACCGGTACAAAAATAACGGCTATATTTATCAACCGGATATTTAAATTTGCGCATATAGCGATGACGTTGACGTTGCGCACGTTCCTTACGAAAATTCTCATTCCCGGCGACCTTGGCAAAAGGCTCATTTTGGCAAGAATCCCAGCGACGAAAACGTACTCCGGAATTTAAATCTAAATTTGGCTCATCAATAATATCAAAACAATAACAGGTCGGACAGACATTAGTACAATTACCGCAAGCAACACAGCGCTTATTCAAGTCTTCCCAAACCTTACTATTTAAAGACCGACCAAAAAGCAACTTAAGCTCTTCATGTTTTACATTAACCTCATCTTTAAAAATAGAGCGCTTTTTTTCACGTAAAACTTCCAATTCCTTAATTATCTTAGCATTGGACGGTTTAAAAACTGCCGACTTGTTAACCAGCTCTTCGCCAAGCAAAGTATTAATATGAACAATAAAAACCTCTCCCAAATCCGTGAAGAATAAATCATAACCACCATTAGGGAGATGATTGCCCACGACACAACAGCTAGCATACTCATCACAATAATCATTACATTCTAAACCAATAATCGCAATTTTATTTTTGCGAATAATATAATTAATATCTTTAGGCTTATCCGCAAAAACCATATTTAAACATTGAATACCCGCCAAATCACAGGTATGCACGCCAAAAATAACCATTTTTTCGTATTCAATAATGGCATTTAAGGCATTGTCGCGTTTATTATAAGCAGTTAAAGTTTCCTGGATAGGTAGGAAATATTTTTTAGGCGGTAGAATAGTGGGAATATACTTAAGGGCAATTTCTTTTCCAGAAGTAACCTCAGCAAAAGAAAAATTATTATGTCCCCGAGCAATCGGGGCCACCACTTTTTGCGATTGAGCTAAGGCACTAATAAATGTATCTAAATCTTTTTTTGAAAGTACAACAAATTTTTGCATAGATAAATTATTTTTTGGAGTTTATTGATATGAATTGCTTATTGTGAATATTATCACAAAAGTTGCTTTTGTCAAATGTTTTATTAAGTTATTTTCAATCTATTTTTACTTACCACTAACTTTACCTCTTTCTTCAACTTCCTTGGAGTTAAAATAACTCTTGCTATTATATAAGGGAAGATATACAATGCGTCTTTTATAAATATATTTGGCTAAATAAAGTTACCTCTGAGGAAGACTCTTAAAAAATGAAAAAAATACTGGCAATCGTCATTACCGCGTTACTGCTTATCTTCGGTGGCCCAAAAATCGGATTAACTCCACACCAATCAATGGTAGCGGCGATATTCTGCGTTTCCATTATGGGAGTACTGATTTATTGGGAGCTCCGCTTGAGCTTTGTTTTCTTAGGAGCAGGAGCGATGCTCCTTTCGCGCTCAATTAACCTGGAAAATCTTATTGAATTCGCCTCTTTAGATGTAATTTTGTTCTTAATCGGGACGATGATCTTAGTGGGTATGCTTAATGACGCCGGATTTTTCTATTGGATTATTACTCGCCTGATCAGAATCAAAAATATAACCGGAGGAAAGCTCTTCTTTTTAATTATGC
The DNA here is from genome assembly GCA_964359035.1 of uncultured Planctomycetales bacterium. Classification (GTDB taxonomy): domain Bacteria; phylum Omnitrophota; class Gorgyraeia; order Gygaellales; family Profunditerraquicolaceae; genus UBA6249. The sequence continues at coordinate 1,851 of CAYHRM010000084.1, read as the reverse complement.
TTCTATCCGGCATATTATCTGGGCTGATGGGGGAAGTCGCTTCAATCATAATCATGTCTAAAATCATCCTGGATATCTGCGATCTAATCGATATTGATCCGGTTCCTTTAATTATGGCATCGGTTTTTGCCACCAATATCGGATCTTCCGGAACTTTACTGGGAAACCCAGTAGGTATCTTAATTGCTGCGCGGGCAAACTTAAACTTTGAAGATTTTATGAAAAACGCTTTTCCGATTACCGCGATAGTTTTTGTCGTAACCGTCGCTATACTTTCCTTATGGTATAAAAAAATGATTAAAAAGATGGGAGAAAAACTTCAACCTTTAAAAGAAAATAATTTTTTTATATCTTTAATCACCATCTCTACGGATATCAAGACTAAAATAAGCATCGGTATATTTTTCTCGATGTTAGTAAGTATATTTTTTCATCGCCGCATAGAGGCTAGTTTTGGGCTCGAAGAAAATAGTATTCTAATGATCACTCCCATAGTTTTTGCCGGAGTGGCTTTACTTTATCGTCGGGATAGAATGCGTCAGTACGTTGAACGAGAAGTTGAATGGACAAGCGTATTATTCTTTTTGTTTCTTTTTGCTCTAGCCGGGGTAGTCAAATACAGTGGAATTTCAGATGTCATCGCCGGAGGGCTAATCGGAAAATTCGGTCATCCGGCTAATCTATTATCCGCTGTACTGATTTACTCTAGCGCATTTCTCTCCGCTGTGCTAGACAACACCATTGTGGTGGCCACCTATATTCCGATTGTTCAAAGTTTAGGTGCCTTAAATATCAACGCCAATCCTCTTTGGTGGGCAATATTATTCGGCGCTTGTTACGGAGGAAATATTACGATCATTGGTTCTACGGCTAATATCATTGCTGTAGATATCTTGGAAAAAAATCGCGGAGTTAAAATAGGGTTTTACCCCTGGCTAAAAGTTGGCTTAGTAGTGGGGATCGTTACAACTACGGTGGCTTATCTGGCAACTATTCTTCTGGTACATTAAACTTTTCTAACTAACTCACTCAGTCTTAGTAGCAATATTCAAATTCTTCACACCCAACTCATTAAAAATATCCAACAATCCAACAATATCCTTAAATCTTACCATTTTATCCGAAAGTAAAACAACTTCCAGCTCAGGATTATTCTGCTGAATCTTAGCCACTTCGCTTTTAAGTGTTTTTTTAGAAGTTATCTTATTATCCAAATAGATTAATCCTTCGGCCGTAATCATCACGCTGATTTGTCGGGCATCGTTATGCGGCTCTCCAGTCTTGGAACTAGGTAAATTAACCTGAATATTAGATTGCATTACCAAGGGTGTGGTGACCATAAAAATAGCCATAAGTACCAAAATTATATCCGTAAAAGGAGCGGTATTAATTTCGGTAAATGGCTTTTGCCGGCGACCGGGATTTCTCATTTTTTTATAGCGCTAATTAAATCCATGGTTTCTGAAGCAGCCAGTTCCATATCTTTAATAAAATCATCGATCTTCTTCATACAGTAATTATAAATCGCTACCGCCGGAACTGCAATCGTCAAGCCCGCAGCTGTAGTCGATAGCGCCTCTGAAATTCCTCCGATAATTACACTGATACCACCAGATCCGCTTATAGAAACATCATGAAAAGCTTTGAGTATTCCTAGTATGGTTCCTAAAAGACCAATATAAACTGAAACACTCCCGATCGTTCCAATCACTGAAGTAAACCGCTCAAGAATAACAGTTTCAATAATAATCTGTCGCTCCATATTATTAGAAATCTCTTTTTCGCTACAATCAAAAAAACTTAAACCCGCATAAACTACCTGTGAAAAAGGAGCATTGCTCTCTTCGCACA
>CAYHRM010000083.1:0-5618 GCA_964359035.1 uncultured Planctomycetales bacterium | reverse complement strand
GCGATCTCGGTAATGTAGTTACGTGCTCGGGCCCGGCGCTTAAAATCACACCATGGTATAAAATTAATTATTTTAGATTATATGCAGTTAATGCGTGGTTCAGCGATGAATATGGAGAGTCGGCAGCAGGAGATCTCTGAAATTTCACGTTCGCTTAAAGCTTTGGCCAGGGAACTAAATGTGCCGGTGATTGCCATTAGTCAGTTATCCCGGGCGGTGGAGTCGCGTACGGATCATCGGCCGCAACTTTCAGATTTAAGGGAATCCGGGGCAATTGAGCAGGATGCGGATGTGGTGGTGCTTATTTTAAGGGAGGAGTATTATAATCCCTCTCCAGATAATCAAGGAATCGCTGAAGCAATTATTGCCAAGCAACGTAATGGCCCGGTGGGCTCTTTAAAATTAGCTTTTATTAAGGAATTTACAAGATTTGATAATTTGTCCAGGATTGAATAAGTTTATGGATATGTATTCTGGGGACACGACACTTAATTCTCTTCAACTATATAGTGGTGAATTAAGTGTCGTGTCCCCAGATAAATTGCATTGATTTGGAGATTATGTTCCTATATAATAATATAAATGCGTAAATTTATTTTTGTACTTCTAATAGCTGGGTTTATTTTTAATAGCAGTTCTTTTGTTTTGGCTGAAGAAAATCCGCAAGGGGCGACTGAACAAAAAGCAGCCGCTGTCTCTGAAACGACCACTCCCGTATTAAAAAATGTTACAGCTATTGAGGTGACGGGTAATAAATCTATCAGTACTAATGTTATTATCTCTAAGATGAAGACGCGGATCGGGAGCGCCTATCAAGAGAATATTGTTAGTGATGATTTAAAAAGGCTTTATTTATTGGGTTTTTTCAGTGATATTAAAATCGATACCCAGGATTATAAAGATGGCTTAAAAATTATGCTTAGCGTCGTAGAAAGGCCAATTATTGATAAGATCAGTTTTTCCGGAATTAATCTTATTACCATGAAGGATGAGAAGTTAAAGCAGCAATTAAAATCTAGAGAAGCGCAGTATTTGGATTATCCAAGTTTATCTGAAGATGTGCGCACATTAAAGAAGATGTATGAAAAAATAGGTTATAGTCAGGCGGATATTACCTACAAAGTTGATCAGGATACTCAAGCGAATAAAGTAAATATAGCTTTTACGGTGGTCGAAGGCAGAAAGGTGCGTATTCAGAATATTGGTATTGAGGGTAATCAAAGTTTTTCTGATGGCCGCATTTTGAAATTACTTAAGACTAAGCGTGCCTGGTTTTTTAATGCTGGGGTTTTAAAGGAAGAAGTGATAAAAGAGGATATGGAGCGTATTAAATCATTTTATCAGCGCGAAGGTTTTACGGATGTTGTTGTAACTTATGAAGTTAAGCCTGAGGTTAAAAAATCCTATTTGTTATTCGTTGAAATTAAAATTATTGAAGGTAAAAAATATTTGGTGGGTTCAGTTATTCTGCAAGGTAATAAAGACGTTGCGGAGAAAGAGATCTTAAAAAGCTTGACTGATTGTATTCCGGGCAAGGTTTTTAGCCAAGAGGCAATGAAGAAGGATGTTACTAATATTCAGGGTTTATATTTTGATCGGGGGTATATCTCTGCGCAGGTCCAGGAATTGACTATGGTTAACTCTGATAGCGGGCGGGTAGATATAACTTATGAGGTTACGGAAAATCAGGTTGTTTATGTAGATAAAATTAAGATTCGGGGAAATATTAAAACTAAGGATGTGGTTATCCGCCGGGAAATGAGGATCCACCCCGGAGAAAAATTCGATGGAGAGAAACTGCGTCGCAGTAAGGAAAGGTTAACTAATTTAGGATTTTTTGAAGAGGTAAGCTATGATACCGAAGAGACTAGCCAGCCGGAGAAAAAGAATTTAGTCGTGGATGTAAAAGAAACAAAGACCGGAGCTTTTAGTTTTGGCGGCGGCTATAGTACGGTTGATCAATTTGTAGGTTTTGTGGAGGTTGAACAGAAGAACTTTGATTGGAGAAATTGGCCTTATTTTACCGGCGCTGGGCAAAACCTGAAGTTGCGCGCCTCAATTGGAAATTTAAGTAATGGTTTTGATTTAAGTTTTACGGAACCGTGGATGTTTGATTATCCGGTTTCTTTTGGCTTTGACCTTTACCGTCGTACGCATACACGCGATACGGAAACAGGGTATGGATATGATGAAGCGGTGACCGGAGGTGATTTGCGTTTAGGTAAAGAGATATCTGAGTATTTAAGAACTGATTTTACCTACCGGTTGGATCAGATAGAGATTAGTAATCCGACTAGTGATGCCTCTCAGGATTTATTGGATGAAGTAGGTACGAATGTCGTGAGCGTTATTTCTTCTAGCCTGACCTTTGATTCCCGAGATAATGTTTTCAACGCTCGTAAAGGAAATTTATTTTCTGCGGCTTTTGATTTTGCGGGTTTAGGTGGAGATAAAAGTTATTTGAAGTTTTTTGGCCGGGCTTCGCATTATTTTCCGATGCCGCGTGGCGCTGTGTTGGAGGTAAGGGGTAGGTTAGGATTGGCGGAGCCGTATGGCAATACAGCTAAAATGCCTATTTATGAAAGATTTTTTGCTGGTGGCGCTTATACGATTAGGGGTTATGAGGAAAGAAAAGTTGGCCCGGTTGATCCGGTTTCTAATGATCCTTTAGGCGGCGCGTCAATGGTGGTAGGTAATATTGAATATACTTATCCGTTATTTAGTTTCCTGAAAGTAGCGGCATTCTATGATGTGGGTAATGTTTGGGAGAAGGCAGCGGATATTTTTTCTAATAAGAATGCTTATGGAGTGGCCAACACCGGAGGTTTTAAAGCCGGCTTTGGTTTAGGTTTGCGCATTAATACTCCGATTGGCCCGATCATGTTGGATTATGGTATACCGATGAATAAAACCGGTGGTGAGGATACTAAGAAGAGCGGGCGGTTCCATTTTAGCGCCAGCCATGGGTTTTAGAAATATAAAATAATATTAATCGAGAACACCCGGCGCTAATTGGAATTGCGCCGGTGTTGTGTTCGTACACAAGGAGGGAGTAAAGATGAGAAAGGCAGCAGTAGTTTTATCGGGAATGATTATTGGTTTGGTATTATTTTTAAGTAGCGCTCAGGCGGCAGATAAATTCGCTTATATTGATTTAAGCCGTACTTTTAGTGAATACAATAAGACCAAAGGATATGATAAGACTTTAAGTGATAAGGAAAAAAATTATACCGACGAGCGTGATAAGAAAGTTGCCGATTTAAAAGCTTTTCAGGATAAATTAAGCTTGCTTAATGATAAAGAAAGAGAAGCCAAGGGCGCTGAACTTCAGGCTAAGGTAAAAGATTTCCAGGATTATGATCGTCAGAAGCAGGCAGATTTGAAAAAAGAACAAGAAGAGAAGATGAAAGAGATCCTTAAGGAAATTGAGGAAGCGGTGAAGAAATATTCTGAAAAAGAAGGATATACCTTGGTGTTTAATGACCGGGTGTTGGTTTATCAGACCAAGAGTATGGAGATTACTAATCAGGTTATTGCTATTTTAAATGCTAGCGGTAGCGGAAAGAAATAGTTTATTGAATGCAAAAAACCTTAAATGAAATAGCCAAGCTTATCGACGGAAAGGTTATCGGCAACGGGGATACTTTGATTACCGGAGCTTCTGGAATTAGAGAAGCGGCTGATGGGGATATAACTTTTTTAGCTAATTCTAAGTATAGTCCGCTGATGGATAAGACGCGCGCGTCAGCGATTATCACTTCTGCTGATGCGCAAGAAACGGCTAAGCCAGTTATTTTAACCCAGAATCCTTCTTTGGCTTTTGTAAAAATTATTTCTATGTTTACGCCGGATGATGCCGGGCATCCCAGTGGTATAGATTATACTGCGGTTATGGGTAAACATGTTTCTTTAGGTAAAAATGTAACAATTGGAGCATATTGTGTAATTGGGGATAATGTCATTCTCGGAGATAATGTAATAATTTATGCCGGTTGTTACATTGGACATCATACAAAAGTGGGTAGTCAGACATTAATTTATCCACATGTTTCAATACGTGAACGGATTAGTATTGGTAACCGCGTAATTATTCATTCCGGAGCCGTGATTGGTTCCGATGGTTTTGGTTTTATTACGGTTAAAGGGGCGCATCATAAAATTCCTCAGGTTGGGACAGTTCAAATTGATGATGATGTAGAGATTGGGGCCAATGTTACCATTGACCGGGCGCGTTTTGATAAAACGGTTATCGGCCGGGGCACTAAAATTGATAATTTAGTGCAGATTGGTCATAATGTTGTTATCGGTGAGAATTCTCTGATTGTTGCCCAGGCGGGTATTGCCGGCAGCGCGATTGTGGGCAAGAATGTAACCTTAGGCGGGCAAGCGGGGTTAGTTGGACATATTACAGTTGGTGATAATGCCATTGTGACGGCTCAATCAGGAGTAGCTAAATCTGTCCCGCCGGATATGATGGTTTCAGGTTATCCGGCCAGGCCTTTTATGGCTACCCAGAGAGTTAATGCTAGTTTACAAAATTTACCTAAATTATTTAATTTGGTTAAAGAACTGAAGAAAAGAATTGAGGAGCTAGAGGTAAAATTAAATGGACAAACAAATGGATAAACAAAAGACGATTGCCAATCAGGTTATGCTTAAGGGCGTTGGTATTCATACTGGTAATAAAGTTAATCTAACCTTTAAACCGGCAGAGGTGGATTCTGGGGTAACTTTTATTCGTACGGATATTTCCGGAGCTCCAAGGATAAAAGCGGATGTGGGAGCTTTATTATTGGTGCCTAAATTTAGTCGGCGTTCTTCAATTGGCAATGATCATGCAGAAGTACAAACGGTTGAGCATCTGATGGCGGCTTTATCTAGCTTAGGGATAGATAACATTGATATTCAGATTGATAATAATGAGGTTCCTGGTTTAGATGGAAGCTCAATTAATTTTGTTGAGGCGTTGGAAAAAGCAGTACTTGTGCATCAGGATAAACCCAGGTATGTTTATACAGTTAAAGAGCCGATATGTATTCAAGAAGGCGCCAGCTCAATTACAATTCTTCCAGCTAAAGAATTTAAGATTTCTTATACATTAAATTATGACCACCCTCTGTTGGCGGCGCAATTTTTAGAGATAGCAGTTAATGCGGAATCTTTTAAAACTGCTCTTTCTTCGGCGCGTACTTTTTGCCTGGAGAGTGAAGCGAGTGAATTACAGAATCAAGGTTTAGGTTTGGGGGCTAATTATGAAAATACATTAGTGGTGGGCAAAACGGGGGTGATTAAAAATAAGCTTCGGTTTAATGATGAGTTTGTCAGGCATAAGATTCTGGATTTAATCGGAGACCTTTATTTAGCGGGTTGCCCAATTAATGGCCATGTGGTGGCTTTAAAAAGCGGCCATTCCTTAAATTTAAAGGTTGCTCAGAAGATTTATGAGCAAAGAAGAGCCGCACAAGGCGTTAATCAGATGGAAGGGGCAATGGATGTTAATCAGATTATGAAAATTTTGCCTCATCGTGAGCCATTTTTATTTGTGGACCGTATAACGCATTTAGAAAAAGGTAAGCGCGCAGTAGGCTTTAAGAATATAACTATAAATGATTATTTTT
>CAYHRM010000082.1:0-5653 GCA_964359035.1 uncultured Planctomycetales bacterium | reverse complement strand
CATTAAATAAAGCAATCAACATAATCTGCCAAGGAGTAATAAACTTGAGCTGGGTCAAAACTGCCAATAAAAATGCCGAAAACATAAAAGCAACTTGAGTAAAAATCAATATGTTTCTTTTATTCACCCTATCCGCCAAAACTCCTCCGAATAAAGAAAGTACGAGCATCGGAATTGAACCTAAAAAACCTACCACCCCTAAGAGAAAAGCTGAGTTAGTTAATTGAAATACCAACCAGCTTTGCGCCATGATTTGTATCCAAGAACCAACTAAAGAAACAAACATGCCCAACCAGTATATACGAAAATATTTAACTTTTAATGAAGAAAACATAGCTTAGATTTTATTTTAGGCAGGAGTACTCAACCTCTGTCTTACCATGTCACTAACCAATTTACCATCAGCCTGACCGGCAATTTTAATTGTCAACTCTTTCATTAACCGGCCCATATCCTTAATCCCACTAGCGCCAGTTGAAATAATCGCTTCTTCCATCAAAATTTTAATTTGCTCAACAGCTAACTCCGCCGGTAAATAAACCTTGAGCAGCTCTGCTTCTTTTTTCTCTTTTTCTGCCGCCTCTAGCCTGCCACCGCTAGTAAACTGTTGAATAGAATCCTGCCGCTGCTTAATTTGTTTTTTTATTGCAATAATAACTTCCGCATCGTCAAGTTTATCTTTTTTCTTAGCCGTTGCCTGATTAAGCATCTCCGCACGTAAAAAACTTAAAACAGAACTTTTTAAAGTATCGCGGGCTTTCATCGCCTCTTTATAATCATTAAAAATCTTTTCTACTAACATTGTCAACCTCCTCGTGTACGAACACGACACCGCCGCAATTCCGCTTAGCGGCGGGTGTATCCTTTATTTAATTAAAAAATAAAACAATCCTTAAATTTAATTAAACGCCTTTCCAAATCGCCCCGGGTAAGCTTGCTTGTCCTATGCAGGCCAAAATCTTCCACATTAAAAGAAGCAGCCACTGTCCAATAGGCTAAGGCCTTCTTAATAGATAAAGAATCAACTTTACGCGCCTTAGTCAAATAACCCATAAAACCCCCGGCAAAAGTATCTCCCGCTCCCGTAGGATCAACCACTTTTTCTACCGGATACGCCGGAAGTGAAAAGGTAAATTTTTTATTATAAAACAAAACTCCGTGCTCGCCTTTTTTTATCAAAACCATCTTCGGCCCCAAAGAACACAACTGCTTAGCGGCCTTAATTAAATTACTTTCTCCACTTAAAGAGCGCGCCTCCTGATCATTAGCCACGTAGATATCAATATGCTTAAGCAACTTAATCAACTCTTTACGCTTCGTATCGATCCAATAATTCATACTGTCCAGGCCGACTAATTTTGGGGAATGCATCTTAGCTAAAAGATGCTCTTGAATATCCGGATCGACATTCGCTAAAAATATATTTTCTATTTTACGCTGTACTTCAGAGATCTGTGGTTTAAATAACGATAACACACCTAACTGGGTATTCAAAGTAAGCGCGGAATTTAAATCTCCCTGATATTGGCCTTCCCATCTAAAAGTTTTGCCCTCACCGACAATCAAAGAGCCAAGATTAATCCCCTTACTCTTTAAAAAAACAATATGTTTCTGCGGAAAATCATTACCCACAATGGCAATTAAATTAACCTGAGTAAAAAGCCTGGCGGCCATCGAAAAATGCGCCGCTGAGCCCCCCAACAGCGCTTGACGCCTGCCAAAAGGAGTTTTTACGCTATCTAATGCTACCGTACCTAATACAATTATACTCATTTTATAAATAACAACGTAAGCGCTGCCATTAAAATACAGTAATACCCAAAATAATGAAACTTAGCTTTATTAATCACTTTTTTTAAAATTAAAAGAGCGAGCAGCCCAACCAAAAAACTAAAAATAAAACCTATCCCCAAATTCAGTATATCAGTTCTAGGAATTAGTTCTATTTTTCTTGCCTCTAGAATTGCCGCTCCTAAAATAACGGGAATAGAAACTAAAAACGAAAAGGTAAAAGCCAAAGAACGATTAATCTTTCTATAAAATAAAGTTGAGATCGTGATTCCAGAACGGGATATCCCAGGAACAATCGCCAACCCTTGAGCCAAACCCAAAATAAGCGCATCTTTAACTTCAAGCTTATCCCGATTAAACTGGGTAATTCTTTTTGTAAAAATAAGCAGTAGCCCAGTAAATATCCAAGCTAATCCCACTAACCTAGGCGAGCCAAATAAGCTCTCAAAGAAATCCTTACCCAAAACACCAATCACTCCCGTAATTACTACAACGATTACGGCGAGAACAAGTAACTTAAAATTCTTTAACAGCTTTAAAATATCCGTCCAAAAGAAAATAATTACTGCTAAAAGCGTACCTAGATGCAGGACAACTGAAATAGCCACTTGATGAGCAGTCATACCTAAAATCTTCTGCAAAATGACCAAGTGCCCGCTTGAACTAACCGGCAAAAATTCAGTTAAGCCTTGAACAATACCCAATAATATATATTTAATCATGTTTGGCCAGAAAATCCTTAAGATCAACCGACAAATCAATACTCAGTGCTAAATTCTTACCCGTGACCGGATGTTTAAAGTTAAGCTCCTTGGCCTCTAAACAAACCCGCTTAAAACGTAAAGCAAAATCCTTACGATAAGCAAATTTATCCTCTCCCACCAAAGGATGCTGGATATTCTTAAAATGAATACGTATCTGATTAGTCCGCCCGGTAACCGGAGAAACCTCTACAACGCTATAATTACTTTTTTCCTGAATAACCCGATATTTGGTAAGCGCGCTTTTCCCCTCAACAGCCGAACTAATCGAGCCCTGCGGCTGCGATAATTTTCCATGCACAAAAGCAATATATTTTTTACTCACTAATCTATCTCTAAAAGCACTGATCATTTTCTCCTCGGTACTCTTACCTTTAGCATAAATCAAAAGCCCCGAAGTCTCCCGATCCAGGCGATGACATGGATGCAAACGATACTTTAGCCCCTTATCTTGAGCATCCTGATTTAGGATACTCGTCAACGTACGCGATTCATGCTTAGGCGTCTGAACGCTAAGCAATCCAGCGGGCTTATTTACCACGAGTAACCAATCATCCTCAAAAATAATCGGAATATTCAATTAAATAATTTTTAGCATGCGCTCAATAGCTAAACGCGCTCTCTTTCTAATTTCTTCAGAAACCTTCACCTCGTCCTTAAGCTCCTCTAGAGCCCAAAGCACTTTTTCCGCCGTTGTGCGTTTCATGTTTGGACACACCGCGCGTTCACTAGCTAAATAAAATTCTTTATCCGGATTATCTTGCTTTAACCGATAGATCAATCCAGCCTCAGTACCAATAATAAATTCCTTGGCCGGATCATCCTTGACATATTTAGCCATCTGACTAGTAGAGAGCACAACATCCGCCAAATTCACTACAGAGGCCAAACATTCCGGATGCACCATCGCTTTAGCTTGAGGATGAAATTTTTTTTCTCGTATTAAATCCTCAGGTAATATCTTAACATGCGTTGGACAGAACCCATGCCAACTGATCAATTTTCTACCTGTCTGTTTAGAAACATAATCCGCCAAATATTTATCCGGAACAAAAATTATTTCTTTTTCATTAGCCAACGCCTTAACTACCGCTACCGCATTAGCGGAAGTACAACAATAATCTAATTCCGCCTTAACCGCTGCCGAAGTATTTACATAACCCACCGCCACCGCATGCGGGTGAGCTGCTTTAAGCTTTCTTAAATCATCGGCATTCATCATGTCCGCCATCGGACAACCCGCAGATATATCCGGCATAATTACTAGTTTATCCGGAGAAAGAATAGAAGCAGTCTCCGCCATAAAATAAACTCCGCAAAAAACAATCACCTTAGCATCAGTTTTAGCAGCGATCCGAGAAAGCTCCAAAGAATCTCCGCGAAAATCAGCGATATCCTGCACCTCAGGCAATTGATAATTATGCACTAAAATAATCGCATTATGCTTTTTCTTTAATTCTTTAATCTTAGTAATTATTCTTTTGTCTTCTTTAATCATTCTAATCAATAACCTTTTGGATTATCCCTCCGCCTAAAACCATCTTTTTAACGTAAAAAACTGCAGATTGACCAGGAGTTAGCGCAAACTGCGGCTGTTTAAAAATGACTCTCAATCTATCTTTATGCGGATAAACAACTGCCCGCGCTTCTTTATGATTATAACGTATCCGCACCTTAATCTCAATCTTCTTTTTAAACGGCTGGCCCAAAAAATGCACATCTTTCAGCATAAATTCACTTTTATAAACATCTAGACGCTGGCCAACGCTAACCTGATTATTTTTAGCATTAATCTGCGTTACATAAAGAGGATGCGCCGCAGAAATCTTTAGTCCATGACGCTGGCCGATAGTATAAAATACTATCCCTGAATGCAACCCCAAGATGTTTGCCTTTTTATCAACAAAATTTCCCGGCTGAACAGAACCTTTACCACTGGCCTTAACAAAATCACCATACTTACCATCGGGTAAAAAACAAATCTCCTGACTATCCTGTTTTTCAGCCACCTTAAGCCTAAAATCACGCGCCAACTGCCTAATTTTAAATTTAGTGAAATTACCTAATGGAAAAATCACATGTTTAAGCTGCGCTTGAGTTAACCGATAAAGAAAATAAGATTGATCTTTTTTAAGATCTTTAGCTTTCTTAAGCAAATAGCCTGATGAAGATTTTACAATTCTAGCATAGTGTCCGGTAGCCAAAAATTGCGCTCCTAAATTAATTGCTTTTTTAAGTAAAATGCCAAATTTTATATATTGGTTGCACCGAACACAAGGATTCGGTGTCCGCCCACTAAGATATTCTTGATAAAAATTTTGGATTACCTTCTGGGAAAAATCTTTATTTAAATTTAAAACATAATGCTTAATCCCCAATACCTGACAAACCCGACGCGCATCCGCGATCCCTGCTAAACCACAACAATTAGGTTTATGGCCATCCTTTTTCGCAAAATTAAAACACATCGTCAGGCCAATTACCTCATAGCCCTGCTCTTTTAGTAAAGCTGCGGCCACTGAAGAATCTACTCCTCCACTCATAGCAACTACTACGCGTTTTTTATTTTTTTTCATCTTAAAATAATTTAAGCTCTAATCGAAAAAGGCCCAGCTGATTATGCCGGGCCTTTTTTACGTTCCTGTTAGGTTATAACTTCACTACTTTAGTAGCTTGTTCACCTTTGGGGCCTTTTTCAATCTCAAACTCGACCTCCTGGCCCTCCTCGAGAGTTTTATAACCTTCACCCTGAATTGCTGTATGATGTACAAACACATCCGCACCATTCTCAGGAGTAATAAAACCATAACCCTTTTGATTGGAAAACCACTTTACTTTACCCTTTGCCATTTTCTTTGCTTCCTCCTTTCCACAAAATTATAGTAAACTTTAAGAAGTAATAAAACAAAATACCGTAAGGTGTGTTATTCTTTCTCCTTACGGTTCAAGACTTCTACTCCCTCGTTCACTACGTTAATAATTTTATATTATTCTAGTATTTTGTCAATTAAAATTTAGCTACGCGTCTGTCTTGTCTTGTTTCTCCCTTACGGCTTTGCTTTCCATCTCTTGCTTCCGGCGCTGAAAACTTTCGCTGATGT
>CAYHRM010000081.1:0-5662 GCA_964359035.1 uncultured Planctomycetales bacterium | reverse complement strand
TAGAATTAAAAAGCAGGTCCCCGGTTTTTTCTAATTGCTCAAGAATCGGTTGATTGGCATCGTAAACATGCAGCCCCTGGAATTGGCCAGCCGTAGAATCAAAAACCCCCCGGGCATCTACTGGCATAATTATATTTAATTTATATTTAATCCCCGTAAAATAGTCATCATTACCATGCCCTGGAGCAGTGTGCACTAAACCCGTGCCTTCCTGGCCAGAAACATAATTTGCTAACACTACCTGTCCCTCCCTAGGGATAAAAGGATGCGTATAGATTAACCCCTCTAAATCTTTTCCCTTTAACTCTTTGATCAGCTCATGCTTAAGAATACCGCTATTAATTAAAAAACCCGGCAATAAATCTTTAGCCACAATCAAATTACCCTTTTCCGTCTTTAAATAAAGATAAACAAAATCCGCGTGTACAGCCACCGCAACATTAGCCAGCAATGTCCAAGGGGTAGTTGTCCAAATAACCAGGAAACTATCCAACCCGAAACATTCCGTGGGGTTAATTCTAAACCTTACATATATAGACGGTGAACTACGCTCTTGATGCTCTACCTCTGCTTCTGCCAAGGCGGTCTCACACTTAAAACACCAATTCACCGGTTTTAATCCATGATACAAATAACCTTGTTCATTAAGTTTAGCCAAAGCATTTAAAATGCTTTCTTCGTAATCATGATTTAAGGTAAGATAGGGGTTTTCCCAATCCGCAAAGATACCCAACCGCTTAAACTGTTCTTTCTGCGTTAAAACATATTTATTGGCATAAACAAATGCCTGTTTACGAAAATCTAACTGAGAGATTTTAGACTTATGCGTTTTCAACTCTTTAAAAAGTTGATGCTCAATCGGCAGGCCATGACAATCCCATCCGGGCACATAGGCGCAAGAATAACCACGTAAAGTTTTATATTTTATAATAATATCTTTTAAGGTTTTATTTAAAGCATGGCCGATATGGATATCACCATTGGCATAAGGCGGGCCGTCATGCAAGATATACTTTGGTTTACCGCTGGAATTAATATTAATTAGCTTATAAATATCTTGGGCTGCCCAATTCTGTAAAAAGAGCGGCTCTCGAGCCGGCAGATCGGCCTTCATCGGAAAATCTGTTTTCGGTAAATTTAAAGTATCTTTATATCCAGGATGATCAGGCTTCATTTCACATATTTTCCAATAATTATGCTCAAATCTTTTTTAACTTTTGCAGGAATAAGTTTTCTGTCCGTAACAATGGCAAATTTTAACGCATCCTGACAACTACATCTACGTTCCAGCTTCAACTCCTTAATGACTTTACAGATGATCTTTTTGGCATTCTCGGCATTCTTCTGCAAATTATGCATTACCATCTCCAAAGTAACTGACTCATGAGCCGGATGCCAACAATCATAATCGGTAATACAGGCCAACGTTGAATAACAAATCTCCGCCTCCCGAGATAGCCTGGCTTCAGCGATATTGGTCATCCCAATCACATCCATACCCCAACTACGATAAAGCTTGCTCTCTGCCAGCGTAGAAAATTGCGGCCCTTCCATATTTATATATGTCCCGCCATTATGCATATTCAAATTCAAAGATTTACCGGCTGAATAGATACACGCGCTAAGCTCTGAACATACCGGGTGGCTAAAAACAATATGACTGACAATGCCTTGATCAAAAAAAGTCATCTGGCGGCCGGAATTTGTACGATCCACAAATTGATCAACCACCACGAAATCCAATGGCTTCATCTCTTCCTTTAAGCTTCCACAGGCAGTCACGGAAATAATCTGCTCTACTCCTAATTTTTTCATGGCAAAAATATTAGCCCGGTAGTTTATATTACTCGGTGATATACGATGGCCCACTCCATGGCGCGGCAAGAAAACGACTTCTTTATCCCCTAATCTTCCAATAGTAAATTTATCCGAGGGGTTGCCAAAAGGAGTCTTAACGAGGACCTTCTTAATAACCTCAATCCCATCGATTTTATATAAACCGCTTCCGCCGATAATTCCAATACCTGACATACCTACTCCTTTTTTGATAACTCCCCGGCGCGCTGCTTAGCTGCTACCGCTGCTTCAGACCAAGAACCCCCATTAATAATAACCTTAAGCGCCGCCTCCGTTGTGCCTCCGGGCGAAGTAATCATTTTACGCAGCTGAACGGGAGAATTAACATTTTGTTTTGCTAAATGAATAGTGGAAACAACTGTACTCGTAGCTAAATCTAATGCGATTTTTGAATCAAAACCAACCTTGCGCGCGGCTTCATTCAAATTATCAACCCACATTTTCTCAAATTTTATAGGAATATTCAACTGATCTAACTTATTAATTTCCATATTATAAAGAATATATGCCGGGCCACTGCCAGAAATAGCGGTTACGGCATCCATCATCTCCTCAGAAAATATAAAAACAGTTCCTAAATAATTAAACAGGCGCTTTGCAAATTCAAGATCACTCTTAGTAGCAAATACCCCCTTACAAATAGCAGTGGTGCTTCGGCCAACCTGGGCGGCTAAATTCGGCATTACTCTAACCACCCTCACTTTTCCTAAAACCTTTTGAATATATTCAGTAGAAATCCCGGCGGCAATCGAAATAACTAATTTATCCTGCAGATTATTCTTAATTCCCACCATAACCTGCTCAAAATCCTGAGGTTTAATTGCTAAAATAATTACCTGACTTTGCTTAAGTAGCTGCAGAAGATTAGCTGTTACCGTTACCCCGCTTAAACCTTTGGTCTTAGACAGATCTTTCTCAAATACCGAAACCGCATACTTAGAATTAATCCTTTCGGCAATTGCCGAGCCCATATTACCATAACCGATAATACCAATTTTTTTTCTTAAAAAATTTAGCATTCTCTTTCAAATATAGCCCTACCTAATCTTACAATATCCGCGCCCTCTTCTAGTGCTACCTCAAAATCATCAGACATCCCCATCGAAAGTAGCCACTTAGGATTTAATCTATCGCGCAATTTTCTTAATTTTGCAAAATAAGGGCCAGATTCCTTGGCACTATCAACAACAGGGGCCATCGTCATTAGCCCTTTAAGGTTTAAATTTTTAAGTTTAGCAATCTCACCGGCTACATCCTCTAAAATATCCGGGCTAAATCCAAATTTTGTCAATTCCTCAGAAGTCTTAATCTCTAAAAGCACATCTTGAACTTTATTTATTTTTAAAGCCTGCTTATTAATTTCCTGTGCCAATTCCAGGCTGTCCACAGAATGAATAAGATCAAATATCTTTAAAGCATCTTTTACTTTATTCGTCTGTAAATGCCCAATCATATGCCATTTTACATTAGAAATCTGCGGATATTTCTCCAGGGCTTCCTGCACTCTATTTTCACCAATATTTTTCAACCCTAAATCAACTGCTTCTAAAACCCGCTCCACCGGCCTGCCCTTGGTTACGCAAATTAATGTAATTCTATCAGGATCAACCTTTATTCGCGCACAAACCTTAACAATTCTTCCCCTGATTCTCTCAATATTCTCTTTAATCATAGTTTAGATTCCTATATTATACACAATAACTTATGAGGGTCAATTAAAAGAAAAAAATTTAAGCTTTCCGCCTTTTGCTTCGGCACGAAGATTTTCGCTGATGTGCCCGCGGCTTACGTCTCGCTACGGCTATGTTCCTTACGCTATAGAGACACAGCCTACGCTCGACGTAATTCCTTGCACACTAGCACGAAATAAGTGCCGAAAATCTTCAAATTGTGCCTCCAGCAAAAGCCGGAAAGCTTATAAACTAACATTATCTGATTAGCGGATGGCTTGGCTTGGTTCTGAGCGGGACGTCCGCAGGCCGAGCGGGCAAGGTTCCGCCCTCATATTACTGTCTAGCGGAGAGCGAGGCCGAGGATCGAGTGCGATTTTTCACGCTGGGAAAAATCGCACGTTCCCGCGAAGAACTAAGCTAAGACAGACGCGTAGGATTATTATATTGCGGTTACTGAATTTTCGCCTATAATAGAAATCATGATTTACGATCGTTTTCAACAAGAGGCAATTGATCACATCAACAGCGGACACTCGGTAATAGTTTCGGCTCCCACCGGAGCCGGAAAAACAGCCATCGCCGAATACATTATTGAAGGCGCTATCCGCAACAATTTAGGAGTAATCTACACTGCTCCGATTAAAGCCCTCTCCAATCAAAAGTTTCGCGACTTTAAAGGACAATTCCAGGATAATATTGGAATTCTCACCGGAGACGTTTCGATTAATCCGCAGGCTCCGGTCTTAATCATGACCACCGAGATCTTTCGCAACAAAATCCTGGATGAACCGGCTAGCCTAGAGAAATACTCCTGGATTATTTTTGATGAAATTCATTACATTGACAATCCTGAGCGCGGGACAGTTTGGGAGGAATCATTAATTTTTCTACCCAAACACATGAATCTTTTGGGATTATCCGCGACGATCCCAAATATCAAACAATTTGCTGCCTGGATCGAATCGATCCATAACAAAACTGTCAAAGTAGTCATCGAAGAAGAGCGGCCAGTGCCGTTACATTTTAGTTTCCAATGCGCCAACGAAGTAGTAGATAAGTTCGACCAGCTTAAACGCTTACGTTCCAGTAAACCCAACCGCCTGCAATCATTAATTAGCTACGTCCAAGAAAAAGAAGGCCTGCCGGCAATTTATTTTGTTTTTTCCCGCAAGCGCGCCGAAGAGTTGGCTTTTGATTTATACGGATTTAAATTTCTCGACGCTAAAGAAACCCGCGCGATTACCCAAATGTATGATGATTTACTTGAAAGGTTTAATTTAAAAAATGAACGTTCCGCGCAACTACTTTATCCATTAGTACAACGCGGCATTGCCTACCATCATGCCGGGATGCTGCCCACTTTAAAAGAAGTTATCGAACGCCTTTTTACTAGCCGCTTACTTAAAGTTATTTTCACTACCGAAACCTTTGCCCTGGGAATAAATATGCCCAGCCGTTCGGTGATGTTTGACGGACTGCGCAAATTTTACGGCACCTACGTGCGCAATTTAAAAACCCGCGATTTTTTTCAAATGGCCGGACGCGCCGGACGGCGTGGCATCGACAAAGAGGGATTTGTCTATACCCGAATTAATCCGCAAAGAATAAATTTTGAAGAAGTGCGCAGAATTATTTTTGGCAATCCCGAAGAAATACGAAGCCAGCTAAATACCTCCTACGCTACCATTCTTAATCTTTATGAAAAATACCAAGATGAGTTGTTTAAAATTTATCCTCTTTCCCTACATTATTATCAGTCGAAAAAGAATGAACAAAAACAAGCACTCAACCTTTTAGATGCCAAACTCAGGCTGCTTAAAGATTTAAATTATATTTGCGATGGAAAACTTACCGATAAAGGTAAATTTGCCAAAACTATTTATGGCTATGAACTAGTGCTAGCCGAATTATATGCAGATAACGTTTTAGAACAACTGGATGAATTTGGTTTAGGAGTAGTCGCCGCCTCGGTGGTTTTTGAGCCGCGTAAAAATCAGCGCATGCCTACCGGAATCTCAAAATCCACCGGACACTTAAAAAGAACCTGCTATGAAACCTACGACCGCATCAAAAATAAAGAACGCCGCTATAAAATTTATCCTTTTAGCAAACTGCCTTATTTTCATTTATGT
>CAYHRM010000080.1:0-5675 GCA_964359035.1 uncultured Planctomycetales bacterium | reverse complement strand
AAGCCGCCGCAAAAGTAAGGCAGATTTCAGGCTTAATCTGCACCTGATTAATCTGATCCATCTTATACTCTACGGGGTCCTCAACTGTAACAATGTTTTTAGTCGGGCTTTTAATTTCATTAAGAATAGCGTAAAGCGAGGTAGATTTTCCGCTTCCAGTAGGGCCGGTGATAAAGACTAACCCGTAAGGAGAAAAAATTGCTTTGCGCACATGCTCAAGCTGTTTAGCGTCAAATCCCATAAATTCCAAGTTCAAAGTAACTCCACCCCGGTCTAAAATCCTCAAAACCGCTTTTTCCCCATAGATCGTCGGAATAATCGAAACGCGGATATCTATCGGACGTTCATCAATGCGCACTAAAATCGCCCCGTCCTGAGGCAGCCTTTTTTCGGCGATATCAAGTTTAGCTAAAATTTTTACGCGGGAAACAAGCGGCAGATGCAAATGCTTTGCCGGAGGAGGAATCTCATAAAGTTTTCCGTCGATACGATAGCGTAACGAAATTCTATCTTTAAAAGGTTCAATATGAATATCTGATGCCCGTTCATCGATTGCCTGGCGGATTATCAAATCCACTAATTTTACCACCGGAGCTTCTTCTGCCCGGGCAATTAATTTATCTAAGCTGAGCTCCTGGCCCATATCTTCTGAACTCTGGACAATCGAAGCATTAATATCATAACTTGAATCTACAACATCCTGGAGCATTGAAGACTTACCATAAAACTCCTCAATTGCTTTCATAATATCCGAACGCGTGGCAATTACCGGATTAATTTCTCCGCCGGTAAGCTTTCTCAAGCTATCAATAAGCAACAAATCCAGTGGATCAGCCATGGCTACAGTCAAAGAACGCAGCATTCGTGAAAGAGGTAAAACACAGTTTTTAAAAGCGAAATCCTGCGGAATAAGATGTTCCAGCCCCTGGTCCATCGCCGGTTTAAGCATTCCGGTACCTAGCGAAAAATAAGGCATATTTAGCTGCTTGCCCAAGGCCGCAACCACCTGGTCTTCTTTAACCATTCATAACTTAACCAGGATTTCGCCCAGCCGGCCGCCTTCCTGCCTTTGCGCGCTGATAGCTTTTTCCAGCTGAACGGCAGTAATCAGGCCTTCCTTAATCAGAAATTCGCCTAATCGTAAATATTTATCTTTAGCCATTATTAACTCTTAACGCTTTTTATCAAATTTGTTCATATTGGAATTAATGATATAATCGCGAGGCGTCGCCAGAGATGAACCTTGCTCCCTGACTGGTAATTGCATATTTTTAATCTCATCTAATTTAATATCTACCTTATCCCTGACAATCCGGGGAGTAATAAAAACTATGATCTCCCTTTCAATTGCTTTTGTTTGATCCTTATGCCTAAAAAACGCTCAAATAAAAGGAAGATCCCCTAATATAGGCAGCTTCCTTATAGCCAGCGCCTTGTCCTGATGAATAAGGCCGCCCAAAATTACTGTTTCGCCGTCCTTAATCTTAACTATTGACCTTGTACTCCTTACTTCAACATCCGCTTGCTGATTAGTTGTTGTACTTAAATCGCTTATACTGGTAACGCTTGACTTAGGATTAACCACCATCGTAATCTCATTGGTATCTATATTAATCTGCGGAGTAACCCGCAAGAAAATTCCGGTTCCTTCTTTAGTCAGCGCCAAATCAGTTGCTCTTTTAAAGACGCTGGTAGTTGTTGAACCGCTGGAAGTATCCACTACCGTATCTTCTCTTCCGACAATCTCGTCTTTGGTAATAGAAATCTCGGCAGTTTCATTATTTAAAGTTAGCAGTTTCGGACGAGCTAAGAACTTGGTATCGGTTTGTGTCCGGATAAAATCTAGCTGCATCTGATAAGTATTACCGGAAGGATTAATAGACATTTGGCCTCTACCCGGGCTAAAAATTTTAGACCAGCTGGCATAAGGAAAACCGGTACTAGCAGTAGCGCCGGTAAGAATTGCCGTAAAAGGAGTCTCCCCAAATTCAAATCCTATTTTATCTACTGTATCTTTACTTACATCCAGCATTTCCACTTCCAACATTACCTGCGGCACAGCTACATCTAAAGACGCAATTACCTGACTAAGCACCTTCATTTTAGCCGGAGTATCCGTAACAATCAGGCTGTTCGTACGAAAATCTTCCATTAACGAGCCATTAGTTGAAAGTAATTTTTTTACAGCGCTAGTAATTCCGCTTTCTTCATCAATCTTCCATTTTCCTCCGGTCATCGAGGTGCCGGTTGATCCGGTCATAGTGGCCGAGGAACTGCTAGAACCCGAAACATTAGAATCCGTCGCATTCTTAAGTAAATCAGCCTTTAAAGATGAGGTAGTAACCGAGGCATTTTTCAAATAAAAAACTCTAGTTACTGTTTCAGTTTCCATCTTGCCCCATTCTTTAACTACAAAGATATTGGCGTCTTTATCCAATTCATAAGAAAGGTTGTTAGCGCTAAAAATCTTATCCATTGCCTGAGTTAGGGGCACATTATCCAGATAAAGCGTAACCTTTCTTTCCTGCACCGCTTCCGAAGCAATAAAATTTAATCCTGACTGAATGGAAAATGCCTTTAAAATATCTTTAAGATTAGCATCCTTAAAATCCATAGAGATTGCCGGCTCCGCACCCGTAGGCGGTGGTTCCCCTTGAGCATTCAGATGCTGGATAAAAAAAACAACCGTTAAGAAAACAGTAGCGGCGATAATTAAAAATAATTTTTTCATTTATTCCTCCTTAGTTTTATCTATTCTTTTAAACATAGCTGCCTGTCCGGGAGTTGATAAAGTAACAATCTCTCCGGAAAAATTTAAAATGATACCGCTTTTTTCAATACTTATGATTTTCCCGCCCTCAATCAAATCACCGACGGCTAAAACTTTATTATTAATTATAGCCTGAGGAATCTTCCCTCCCCAGATTACCCCTTGAACCACTAAAGTATCCAGATTAATCTTTAACTGAGCTAACTTACTCGTACTCTGCGTCCCGGATGCGGCTCCTTCTTTGACTAAACATGAACGAAACGGATCCCGTAAAGCGCTAGATTCATATTTTACCTGAGGGCGAATAATCAAGCCGCTTCCGGAATTTATCGGCGTCAAAGCTGCATAAACAAGATTCATCCCGGTCAAAATTATCATTAGAAATATAAATTTTAATATTCGACTTAGCATTATAAATAAGAAATTGTACTAATTTTTAAGTTAACTTTCAAACCTACCTCAGAATCTTCCATAGCCCGGCTGTTGTCGGTAGAACTTATTTTTACTTCATCAACAAAATAAATATCCTGATAACTTTCAATCTGGCTAATAAAATTGCCTAAGGCATGGTAATCCGGAGCATTTATAGTCAAAACAAACGAAGTTTTAATATAATCAGATTTCGCCTCTTCTTTATCCGGCTTAATGGAAGCAACCTTAATCGAGCATTGCTTAGCGATTACTGAGACCACATCCATTACCGCGCCTAAGTCTTTTTTGGTAAAAACTTTTTTATACCCGTCAATCTTCTTCTCAAAAGCTGCTATCTCAACGGTCGCTTCATTCTTCTTAAGTTCAGTATCTTGCTCCTGGGCCAAAGAACTTGCCTTTTCTTCTATACCCTTATAGATCTGAAAGGCAATAAATAATGCCAATATAACTATACCCAAATTTAAAATGTTATTTTTATTTTTTTCAAATATTTCGTTAATATCCATCTATTTTTTCTCCACAGGCTTCTTACAAGCTATAGAAAATACCGTAACGCTCTTTTTCTCAATAAGCTTCTGGTCAATAGAGCCGATATTGATCTCCTTAAAATATTTTGAGAATTCCGCATCCTTTTTTAAGTTGGTCAAAAAAATGTTCACGGATTCAAATTCTTTAGCGCTATCCCCCAGATAAACCTGCCCGCCAAGAGTAAGCTCAATTGCTCCGCTTTTAGCTTGAATAAGGTTAAAGCTTTCCAACCACACGCCATCCGGTAAAGCTTGCGGAATAACATTAAGCGGATAAGTTGCATACATCTGGTCTTTTACTAAATTATCCAAAACCGCTACTTTTTTCTTATATTTAGACCCCAAAGCCATAAGCGCTTCCAAGCTATCATTGGCAACCGCTGAGCTGATTTTTACCCGCTTTCCCTTAATTTCGACTAATTCATTTTGCATAGGTTGAACGCGCATTAAACCATAGCCAAAAACAGCCGCGCACACAACTATGCCTATAATAATAAACTTGAAATCTAATTTTAAACCTTCAAACAAAGAAAAAGGCTTGCCTGTCTGAACAGCGGCTTTAGCCGCTTTAAGCCTGGCGCCAATTAAATTTATTTTAATTTTTATGGGAGCTATCTTGGCCAGAGATGCCGAAAAACTTTTAATCACTGCCGAGGAAAAATCGATACCTCTGCCTAAAACTTTTTGCGCTTCCACGCTTTTAAACGGTACTGCGAATTCCGTAAAAAGTGTACCTATACCTGCCTGTCCTTCTTTATCCGAGAGAACAAAAATATTTTTGATAGTTTTCTCGGGAAATTTACGATTATAGTAATCCAAGGAAACCTTAATCTCATTCTTTAATTTTTCTTGTTTCTGCGCTAAATCCGTTTCTACCGTTTGTTCAAACCCGCCCGGCTCTCCGGCAAAAATAAAATCACGGCTAAATAAAGAAAATCCATCTTCATAAACCGTAAAATTAGCTTCATCTGCGTTGTTTAAGTCAAAACAAAGGCTAGCCACTATACCTGCGTCGCTTAAACCGGCCAACTTTAAAAATCGTAAGATACTAAAAGCCGAATATTCAAGATTAACACTCTTAAGATTGAGCTGTTTAGCAATCGAAACATAATTTGCCAGGATTTCCTTCTTAATTCCCACAAAAAGAACTAAGCTTGTTTTATCCTTCTTATTAAATAAAACCTGAAAATCATAATCCAGTTCTTCGAGTTTAAAAGGTATATATTTCTTAGCCTCAAAGTTAACCGCTCCTCTTAATTCATTCTGAGGAAGTAGAGGAATTTCAAAGGTGCGGATAACTAAATCCTGCCCGGAAAGACAAAAGAATCCTTCTTCAGCGCTGATGCGGTTACTCCGGAAAGCATCCTTAAGCATCGCCATCAGCTTAATATCCGCAGGGACTTTTTCCTCTAACTCTGCCATAGCCAAATTAGGATGCGGCAGGCGGATATTATTTACAATCTTCTTCCCGCTGGTTTCTACCAGAATAATCTCTTTAACTCCGAAATATATACCTAAAGAGTTCATTGGCCGTCTCCTGTGGTGCTTTCGCGTTTCTTGCTCCTTAACCAATTATCGATATCTTTACGGTCAAACCGCCAAACCCCTCCCACCTTCATCCCAGAGATCTTGCGCTGATTAAGCCAGTTATAAATAGTTTGTTTTTTTAGTTTTAGGTAATCCGCTAATTCATCGATGTCGATTAATCTGGACATGTCTTACTTTCCTATCCTGGTTATGCTTGCGTCGATTAAACTCGTCTCTCTTAGCTATATACTACTATGGTGTTAATTAAAACATAACCTACTTATCTTGTCAAGTGTTTTTTTTCCTAGACTTACTCAAACTTACTTGTAAAGATTAACAGCGACGAAAAAACCTATCATATTAGAATATAACCGGCTATAACAAACTTACTTAGATTATAATGGATTGTAGATGATTTA
>CAYHRM010000079.1:0-5791 GCA_964359035.1 uncultured Planctomycetales bacterium | reverse complement strand
ATTACAGCATTCCGGAAAGGATATCTTTCGGATTTTTTTCTCCTCGCTCATGTCGGAAAGCCCAAGGCATAATTACTTGTTCTCATTATGACTCTCGACAAATTCAGAAATATTTTGCTATTCCTCCTGAACGCATTTGTGTTGTACAGTTTGCCGCTGATGAGAAGTTTAAGCCAGCGGATAATTTATGCCAGTTGGATGCTTTCCGGGCGAAATACGGTTTACCTAAAAAGTATATTCTTTCCATGGGGATAATCATTAAACGAAGAAGCGTAGATGTGATTATTGATGCTTTTAAAGAAGTTTATCGTGATTGTCCTGATCTGGGATTAGTTGTAATCGGCCGTAATGCGACCGTCCCTTTTGTTAATATTCAAGAGAAAATGAAGGATTTAGTTGGAGAAAAAAGAGGATTATATTTTCAACGTGCTCCTGAGGAAGATATCGTTAATTTCTACCGAGCGGCATGGTATTACATTTGCACATCAACGACTGACGGAGAATCACTTATGTTGAAGGAGGCGATGCAATGCGGCACTCCAGTGATTACTTCGCCTTTGCTTAAGGAAACAGTTGGAGGAAATGCGGTTATCCTAGATGACCCCACAGATAGCAAGCAAACAGTGGCAGTCTTACGGAAAGTTGCTTTAGATAAACAATTGAGGGATTATTATGCTAATGAAGGAATAAAATGGATGCAGCCTTTATCTTGGGAAAGGGTTGCCAGAGAAAGTTTGGAATTTTTAGAGAGCCGTTAAGGAGCTAAAGAATAAATGGAGACGATCAAAAGAACCACTTGCCGCTTATGCGGAGCAAATCAGCTTGAGCCCGTATTTTCAATCGGAGAACAGTATATTAATGATTTTGTCCCGCTAGATAGGGTGGGTAAAGGCCTAAAGGCTCCTTTGGAGCTAGTGACGTGCGGTCAGTGTTCGTTGCTGCAGCTTTTGCATACCGCTCCGCAGGAGCTTTTGTACTCTCGGTATTATTGGTATCGTTCTGGGGTTACCGATACTATGCGCGTTGCTTTACGTAATATTACTGAAGAGATTGAATCAATGGTGGATTTAAAACCCAAAGATGTAGTTTTGGATATTGGTGCCAATGATGGCACGATGTTAAAAAGTTTTACGGCTAAAGGAATATATCGCGTTGGTTGCGAGCCGGCTAATAATCTTATTGATTCTTTAAAAGTAAATGCTGATTATGTGATGAATGAATTTTGGGATTATGAACGGTATATGGAATTAGCTAAGCAATGGGGATTTGGCAAGGCTAAGGTAATTACTGCAATTGGAATGTTTTATGATTTAGAGAATCCCAATAAATTTATCAAAGATGCTCAGAAAGCCCTAACTGAAGATGGTATCTTTGTTGCCCAGTTAATGTGCCTCACTCCAATGCTTAATAAAAATGATTTAGGCAATATCTGTCATGAGCATCTAGAGTATTATTCGCTTGATTCTCTAAGGTATCTTTTTGAGAAAAATGGCTTGGAAATGTTTAAGATCGAAGAAAATGATGTAAATGGAGGAAGCTACCGGATATTTGCTCGCCATCATAAAGGCTCGGGGATTTCGTATGATGAGAAGGTGACTCTGAAAGATATTTTGGCTTTTGCTAATCGCGTAAAGGAAAACCGTCAAAAGTGCGTAACATTCATCAAAGAAGAAGTTAAGAAAGGTAAAACCGTTTATGTCTACGGGGCTTCTACTAAGGGAAATGTTATTTTGCAGTATTACGGTTTAGACAATACATTAATTACTGCTGCGGCAGAGCGCAGTCCGCAGAAATGGGGGAAATATACTATCGGCACCTGGATTCCTATAATATCTGAAGAAGAGGCAAGAGCTGCGCAGCCGGATTATTTTTTAGTTTTACCTTGGGCGTTTTTTAATGAATTTTATGAGAGAGAGAAGCAGTGGCGGCAGCGGGGAGGTAAGTTTATTGTTCCATTACCTGATTTCCGGGTGGTTGATTAAAATTTAACAAAAAAAGAGGAAAATACTATGAAAAGAGCATTGATTTTCGGAGTTACTGGTCAGGATGGAAGTTATTTGGCAGAAGTTCTATTAGATAAGGGGTATGAAGTGTATGGGATGGTCAGGCGTTCGGCAACGGGCAATACCAGGAATATTGAACACCTGTTGCAGGATACGAAAATATTTAATAAAAAGTTTTTTCTTTGCCGGGGAGATCTGGCGGATCCGACTTCAATCTATCGTATAATCAATTCAGTTAAGCCGCAGGAAATATATAATGAGGCAGATCAAGATCATGTCAGTTGGAGCTTTGATATGGTGGGGTATTCGGCAGATATAACCGGCGCAGCAGTAGGCCGGATTTTGGAAATTATTAAACAGATTGATCCTTCTATACGATATTTCCAGCCCTGTACTTCAAATATGTTTGGTAAAACGGATATTTCGCCTCAAACAGAATCAACTCCTTTTAATCCGCAAAGTACATACGCTTGTGCTAAAATATTTGCTTATCATCTGACTCGTTATTACCGTGAGGCTTTCGGTATTTTTGCGTCTATAGGGATATTTTATAACCATGAATCTCCTCGCAGGACAGAGGAGTATGTTACGCGTAAAATTACTAAAGCAGTGGCACGGATAGCTTGCGGGAAACAGGATAAATTAGTTCTCGGAGATTTGAGTGCGCGCGTTGACTGGGGTTATTCCAAAGAATATATGGAAACAGCCTGGAAGATTTTGCAGTTGGCTAACCCGGATGATTTTGTAATTGCCACTGGAGAACTACATTCGGTTAAAGAATTTGTGGACGAGGCTTTTTCCGTTGTTAATCTTGATTCGGTAAAATACGTTTCTACCGATAAGAGTTTACTGCGTCCGACTAAAACTAGCGCGCTCATCGGCGATATTGCTAAAGCAAAAGATGTTTTTGGATTTAAAGCGAAAATTAAATTCAAGGAATTAGTGAAGTTGATGGTAGAAGCTGATCTGCAGGCAGAGAAACAGTGCTTAAAAGCATAAATATATAGAATGGATAAGCAGCAGTTTGAATTTTCAGTAAAAATTTTCAACCAATTAGGTAAGTTTCGCTTAGGATCTGGTAAGACTTTGCGGGAAGAACTGTGTTTGGGGCAAGATATATCTTTTTGGGATGTTTTGGCTCCGTATTTAGTGTTATACCGTTTTCCATTGCTCTTTATGTCTGAGGGTAGAAAGCAATCGTTGAGCGAGCGGTTAAGTTATTATTTCAGACCAATTAAAGGCAGAATAGCGCAATTCAGGGATTCAATTATTTCTTATTTTTGTAAGGATAGTAATGCTTGCCAGGAATGGCTAAAAGATAAACAGCAGGTGTTATTTTTAGGTTTTACGCCTACGTTTTATCGTGATGTTTTGCAGCCGGTGGCTGAGGCGTTAAAGCTGAAAGGGATAGAAGTAGTCGTACTTGGGCAAGAATTTCAACCGTCTTGGGGGCATTGGGGAGCTGATTCGAAAAATTTTACAAAAAGTCTGATAACTCGTTTGCTGGTTTTAGAAAAAGAAGTACTGAACAAAAATCAGCTTGCAGCAATAATGCAAAGTTATTCCGGCAGTTTTAGTAAATTTGCTTTACGTAGAGAATTTTATTGGGTTTTTTGGCGCGAGTTAAGACGTTTAATTTTTATATATGCTGTAGCTAAGCATATATTGGAGCAGCATAAACCAACATTGATTGTTTCTGCGGATGATGCTGATCAACGTCAGAAGATTTATTCCTTGCTTGCTCAAAAGAAAGGAATTTCCACTTTACTTGTGCAGCAGGGTCTTACTAATAGAGATTATCCAGAATGGGAATTTTTTTCTCAAACTGCAGTAGCTGCTATGGGGCCGTCTTCGGCAGAAGATATGATTTCGCAGGGTGTTTCTGCTGAAAAAATTATTGTTACAGGTAATCCTGGATTTGATCGGCTCAGTTTATCTGAACCTGATATTTGTGCACTTTTGCGTAGTAAGCTGGGTTTATTGGATAATGAAAAAATGGTTTTATTTGCCTCTCAACCATATTATGTAGGCGTATTTAATACGCCAGGCATACGACGGCAGATGATTAAGGCAATTGCTCAGGCAGCTGCTTCTTTAAAAGATATCAAATTGGTTGTTAAACCGCATCCGGCTGATAATGTACGAGAACTTAAAGTACTGTTGAATAAGTCGCCACAGACGATGATTGTTGATCGCAAAATAGATATCTTACCTTTAATTAAAGCTTGTGATGTTCTGGTTACTTTTTTCTCAACGGCAGCTTTACAGGCACTTTATGCTGGTAAGCCGGTTATTAATGTGGATTTTCCTGATAGTGGCGGGCTTAAACTTTATTCGCAGAGTGGTGCAACCTGGGTAGCTCATTCAGCTAATGAGATTGTAACGCATATTTTAAACTTAACTAACGAAAATAGAGAAGCTGAAATTCTCAGCAAGGAAGATAAGCGAAATAAATTTTTACACCAAATGGCCTACTCATCCGATGGTCAAGCTACTGAGCGTGTTTTAAAGGTTGCTTTGAATATGTTAAAACCTTAAATATGATGCCAAATATAATAAGTAAAACTACTGCTATATTTCACAATAACATGCAAAAAGCTCTTGTGGGTCTAGTTTCGGTATTATCTGTCTATTTGGCCTGTTTTTGCAACGTTCAACCTTTACAGGTAATAATTATGGTGGGGAGTTTGACTCTGGCCATTATTGCGTTTAATTCTAGTAAAACATGGGTACCCATTTTATTTATTCTATTACCAATAAGAGGATTTCAGCTTGGAAGTTTTTGGGGAGCTGGAGCTTTAAGAATAGGAGATATCTTTATTGCCTACATCTTTATATTATGGTTGTTTAGTAATATTTTTAGAGATAAACCGAAAAATTTTATTAGATCTAATCTGGATATTTTTATAATCTTTTTTATAATTTTTTATATTTTTTCGTTATCTTGGTCAAGTAACTTTGATCTGGGTTTGATAAGGGTTATTAAGTTCTTGCGGAATTTTTGTTTTTACATATTAATTAGGGAATTGTTTATTAAGGATTTCTATAATAATTACAGAAGAGCAACTATTTGTCTTGGCATACTAGGGATAGCTGTAGGATTAGTTTATATTTTTTCGATTTTCAGAGGCGTTAGCCTTGCTCAGATTCGCGTTCTTTACGGAAGCAAAACTTTGTCATCCGTAGATATGGGTTTCTGGAGAAACCCCTTGACCGGGGCTGGGTTTTTTATGAACGGCATCGTTAACTTTTTGATGTTAGCAGGGGTATTTATATTTGGTTCACTTATATTAGCACGGACAAGGATTGAAAGGTTAATGAAGCTATTCTTAAGTATATTTATGTTTTTCGTAGCTTCCATAGGTACATTGTCCCGTTCAGCTATGATAAGCGTAGCTTTTCTGCTTACGATTTTATCAATAGGAAATTATAGAATTAACCTAAAACGAAATAAACGAGTATTGGTTTTTATCATTTTATTCTTTATAATTGTCATTTTTTCCTTAGGAGTACACAAGCTTATTTTAAAGCGGTTTGCTAGCCCCTTCCAGGACGGTTCGTGGGCGCAGAGGGCTGATTTGGCCAAAGTATCTATTAAAGGATTCCAGCATAGTCCAATCGTAGGTATAGGAGTAGGTAGTAATTTTACCTGGCAGTCGCTTTATGCTGAACAAGCTGCTTCACGAATTCCCGATAACTTATATTTGAATATCCTAAGTGAAGTCGGGTTAGTGGGATTTATTTCTTTTTTGATGATATTGTTTCTATGGCTGAAGTATCTTTTTGAT
>CAYHRM010000078.1:0-5794 GCA_964359035.1 uncultured Planctomycetales bacterium | reverse complement strand
TTCTAAATGTTTCACTTTGCACCTCTTCCTAATTTTTCAATTAATTTTACTCTCCTTAAATGCCTACCCCCTAAAAATTTAGTATTTAGCCAGGCCAAAACCATTCTTTTAGCCAAATCCGCTTTTACAAATGCCGACCCCAGAACTAAAACATTGCTGTCATTATGCTGACGGCTTAATTTAGTAATTTTAAGATTATGACAAAGTGCCGCGCGCACCCTCGGAAATCTGTTAGCCACAATGGATGTGCCTACTCCACTTTTACAAATTAATATGCCGCGTTTAAATTTACCTTCGGAAATTTTCTTAGCCAAATCATAAGCATAGATCGGATAATCACAGCGATCTTTAGAATAAGTACCTATATCCTTTACACTGATTGACTTTTTTTCTAGATAATCTTTTAATTTTTCTTTTAAAGCAAATCCGGCGTGGTCTGAACCAATCAATAACGGAGTCATAATATTTTACTTATCCTTTCTACAGCATCCTTAATCGTTAAAAAAGTCTCCTGATAAAACTCTAAAGATCCCCCCGCAGGATCAGAAATATTTAAGTTACTATCATTTATTTTAGCGAATTCCTTTAATAAAAAAAGCCTATTTTTTACCTCCGGAGCAAGCTGCAGAATTTTATCCTCATGCACACTCTCCATCACCAAAATAATATCTGACTGATCCACTAGTTCCTGGGTTACTTTTTGCGCACGGTGAGCTGCCACATCAATACCCTCTTGAGCCAATACCCCCCGCGTTTCTTCACTAGCGCCCGTCCCGGCCATCGCCATTATCCCGGCGGAACTCACCTGGATATCCGTCCGATGTATTTTGTATAAAAGTTTCTTTAAATATGCCTGAGCCATCACCGAACGGCAGGAATTTCCCGTGCAAACAAAAAGTACATTTTTTAATTTAATTACCGCCATAATCTCCTCATCCTTAATTGCTCCACTCCTAGTTATCTGCGGAGGCTGAACCGTTAAATCTACGATCGTCGATTCTTTCCCCAACTTTACTGGGCCTGCATCAATGGCAAGGTCAACTAAGCCATCTAAATCTTTTATCGCCTGGTCAAAATTAACCGCTGCCGGTTTATCTGAAATATTTGCCGATGGGCAAGCCAGTGGAATTTTTGCTTGAGTAATAATCTCTAAAGCGATCCGGTTAGCCGGTAAACGTAAACCAACTTTACCCTGCCCCTTAGAAGATTGCAATAAAATTGTTAATGGTCCCGGCCAGAATTTTCCCATTAACTTATAAGCCGCTATCGGAATATTGCTTGCCAACTTTTTAACTTCACACTGATCGGCAATAAGCAGGGCAAAAGGTTTATCCTTAGGCCTTTTCTTAATCAGATAAAGTTTATCCAGTGCTTTTTTATTGGCAGCATCAGCCGCAATACCATAAACAGTTTCCGTAGGAATAATCACTAACCCTCCGTCAGCTAAAACTTTAGCTGCCTGCTTAATCTGCGCATCTTCCAGAGCAGAAGAATTAACTTTTATAATTTTAGTCAAACTCATAACTTAATTTTAATCTGTTTAATTTTAAGGCACATCTGTTTTTTATAATTAATCAGTTTAGCATTAATTTTAGCATCATTAATTCCTAGTATCGCCAAAGCAAAAAGCGCGGCATTCTTTGCTCCGGCTTTACCAATAGACATACAGGCCACGGGGATCCCCGGAGGCATTTGCACGGTCGATAAAAGAGAGTCTAATCCTTTTAAATTTTTAGTTTCAATTGGTATCCCAATCACCGGTAAAGCAGTATGCGCAGCCACTACTCCGGCTAAAGCTGCCGACATTCCTGCAGCAGCAATAAAAACTTTTATCCCTTTTTTCGGCGCCGCTTCCACATATTGGGCCACCTCTTTAGGAGTCCGATGCGCAGATAAAACCTTAGCTTCAAAATCTACTTTAAATTCTTTTAAGACATTAACTGCTTCATTAACCGTCTCTAAATCTGACTGGCTGCCCATGATTATGCTTATCTTTGCCATAACTTCCCCCTTATTTTAAAGCTTTCTTACCGATATCCCGGCGAAAATGCATACCTTCAAATTTAATTTTCTCAACCGCCTGATAAGTTTTATTCATCGCTTCTTTAATCGAGCCGCCTAATCCGGTTACTCCCAAAACTCTTCCACCGCTAGTTAAAATCTTATTTCCCACTTTTTTAGTTCCGGCATGGAAGACTACTACATCTTCTAATTTAGCCACTTGATCCAACCCGCTGATTTCTTTATCCTTGGCATAATTTCCCGGGTAACCGCCGGCAGCGCAAACCACACAAACACATGCACGACTATCCCATTGTAAACTTTTTATCTTGGAAAGATTACCTTCACTAGTTGCCAACATCACTTCCACTAAATCTGATTTCAATCTCGGTAGTATGCTTTCAGTTTCCGGATCGCCAAAACGCACATTAAATTCTAAAGCTTTAGGACCATCCCTGGTTAACATTATCCCGGCATATAAAACGCCGCGATAATCTATTCCTTCTTTAACCAGGCCATCCATCGTTCGATAAATTATTTTCCCCATAATCTCTTCTAAAATATCCGGAGTAACAATTGAGGCAGGTGAATAAACTCCCATTCCACCGGTATTGGGCCCCTGATCATGATCAAACACCCGCTTATGATCCTGGGCGGAAGCTAAGGCCACTAATTCCCTTGAATCAGTAATCACTAAAATCGAAGCCTCTTCTCCTTGGAGACATTCTTCGATAATAATTTTATTTCCGGCTTCGCCAAAAATCTTTTTCTCCATCATACTGGTCACAGCATCCTTAGCTTCATCTACGGTTTTAGCGACCACTACACCCTTGCCCGCAGCTAATCCATCGGCTTTCACTACGCAAGGAGCGCCGGTCATTTCAATATATTTTTTCGCTTCAAGCGGACTATCAAAAACCTTAAATTTAGCCGTAGGTACTTTATATTTCGCCATCAGTTCTTTAGAGAAAACTTTACTCGCCTCTAAATTTGCTGCTTTTTTATTCGGCCCAAAAATTTTTAATCCAGCTTTTTGGAAATCATCAACTATTCCTAAAGATAAAGCTACCTCCGGACCAACTACCGTCAAATCAATTTTTTCTTTTTGCGCAAATTTAAGTAGGCCTGAAACATCATCGGCTTTGATCTCCACGCATTCAGCAATTTGCGCAATCCCGCCATTACCCGGAGCACAAAAAATCTTATCTACTAATTTAGATTGAGCAATCTTCCAAACTAAAGCATGCTCTCTTCCACCTGAACCGACCACTAAAATCCGCATCTACTTTTCCTCTTTTGGTGTTGCTTCCAGCGTATCCAGAGACCTTAAAGTCAAAGCAAAAACATCAGAAAATGGACGATCATCAATCCAACTATCCATAATCAAAATATTCTTTAACGGCTCCATCGGCCGTGGATTAGTAAAACTGATATGAAACATATTGCAATCTTTACGCACCGGATTCTCTCCTAAAGACTTAATCCTAGCTCCATTATTATTCCAAGCTCCATGGCCAATGCGAAACCAATCCCAGAAAACCGGCACGGAAAATTCTTTATAAACGCCATCCTGATAAACAAAAATAACGCTAAGGGTAGCGTAAAAATATTTATCTCCATATAAACGCATTAACCCATCATGCTCATAACTATTACTGTAATTACCTCCAACTAAAAGATCAAGTTCGCTAACCTTTATCCCACTACGAATTGGTAAAGAAAATATATTATTATATTCAAGATCCAGTCTTCCGTAATCCTGCCAATCCTTAGCTCCCCGCACCAAAAAATTTACACCGTCATATTTTAAATATTTACTAGCAAATTCATTCGGCCCGGCGCCGACCGAGCTAAAATTATCCCGATTGTTTTTGGTAAGAAAATAATAATCTCCTTGCTTCTCCCAACTAGCCCCCCAGGACAAAGAAAACGGAAATAAAATTAATACTACCAAACAAAAAATTTTCTGCAACACTCTTTTCATTATTTAAATCTTACCCATATACTCAAATCAAAAAGCGATTTAATCAAAAATGATTTTAGAAACATAACCACTAAAATTACAATTACCGGTGAAATATCAAGCCCAAATCGAAAATTCAAAGGTAAGCGCCTTCTAATCGGATCTAAAATCGGTTCGGTAGTCTTATAAAGAAATTGCACAATAACACTATTCGGATCAGGATTGACCCAGCTAATTAACGTACGGATCAGCACCAGCCAATACACAATGTTTAACAAAACATCTAGAATATGCGCAACTGAAGATATGAAATTAGAGAGAACAAACATTATGTCAGCCCCGGAATATTAAATCCAGTGACGTCTTTCATCTTTTGCGCCGCTACTTCCTGTGAACGCTTAATCGCCCGATTAAAAGTGTCTTTTAATGAAATGGCCAGACGAGATTTTTCAGATTCCCCAAGATTATCTTTAAGCACGACCTCTTTTATCTCTTGAGCGCCATTCATGGTAATTTTCACTAAACCATCCGAGCTTTGGATATCAAAATTAGTATTATCCAATTCCCGCTTTACTTCTTGCATCTTCTTCTGCATCTCAAATAACCCCTTCATTTTGTCAAACATAAAAATCCTTTCATTTTTTTTCAGGATAAATTATTCTCACGTTCTTAATCCCACCTTTTTCCAACGCCTTAACCATCGCATTAACCCAAAGCATAGTCTCTTTAATCGGAGGATCCACCAACAGACTGGAAGCAGAAGAATCTAGCCCTGATAACATCTTGGTATTAATTCTAGTTTCATAACCATTAGGGTCTTGATATGAAATATAAATCGCCGAAGTAGGCTTATTAGCAAAAGTATCCTTAAATAGCTTATCCCATTTTGGGCCGTTTACGCATCCAGTCTTAAGCGTATACTTATCTTTTAGTTGATTTACCGGATACAAAATCTTTGCACAAGTTTCCTGATCCGAAACTTTAGTTATCGTATTCATACTAAAAGCTAAGCCAGCATCATTCTTAATCAAAACTTCCACCAGGACATAATAATCTTGAGCAAAACACAATGTCGCGAAAAAGAAAACTCCTAAAACTATTAACCCTATTTTTTTCATCTTCATTCACCAAAAGATTCCAGAAGATTCTGGGGACACGACACTTAATTCTACTGGCAATCACTAAAATCAGAATTAAGTGTCGTGTCCCCGGAATTACCCGGAATTAATTATTTTTTATCTTCCTTATTTTTTATTGGCAAAAAGCCGGCCATCTCTCCAATCACATTCACCAACTCCGTATTTGCCGGAACCACGATCTTGGCATTATTCTGCAAAGACTTCTCGACCGCCTCTAATTTGCGCAAGACCTGCGCATTACCGGTAAAATATCTCTCCGCTGCTTCATTAACTAATTTTATCGCTTCTGCTTCGCCTTCTGCTTCCAGAATCCTAGCCTGCTTAATACCTTCGGCTTTTTTAATCTCAGCGCGTTTTTGCCCATCAGCAACAGTTTCGGTAGCGGTCGCGTAATCTACCGCAGAAATTTTTTCATTTTCCGCTTTAACTACTTTATTCATCGTCTCCTGAACATCCTTGGGAGGATCAATTTCTTTTAACTCCGTTCTCACAATCTCTAAGCCCCAACTCGCTGTTTCCTCGCAAAGCGTCTTGTGCAGCTCGGCATTAATTTTACCTCTTTCGCTATTAGCAGATTTTAAGGTAAGCGTACCAATAATATTTCTTAAAGTAGTGCGGGCTAAATTCACAATCTGCCACTGATAATTATTCACGCTATACTGGCAATTCTTAACATCAGACTCATCCGCCT
>CAYHRM010000077.1:0-5799 GCA_964359035.1 uncultured Planctomycetales bacterium | reverse complement strand
GTGGTATCCTTAAGGTCAGCGCTTTTAAAACGCTTCTTACAATTTTTACAGTCGCTCTTTAAATCAAAAAAGTTATGCACATGCCCGCTGGCTTCCCAGACTCCAGGATGCATAAGGATGGCACAGTCCATGCCTAAAATATCATTACGCTCCTGAACATTGGCCTTCCACCAGGCTTTTTTAAGATTATTTTTTAACTCTACCCCATAAGGGCCATAATCCCAGGTATTGGCCAGTCCACCGTAGATTTCGCTGCCCGGAAAAATAAACCCCCGGCGCTTGCACAGGGAAACAACTTTATCCATTAAGTTTTCTGCCATAGTTTTATATTTTTAGCATAATCCCACGGAAAAAGCAAGTTAAATCAGAATAAATAGGAACAGCGACTAGCAATCTTTTTTAAACGACCAAAAATACTGGTCGCTGCCCCTTAGTTAACCGGCTTAAGCGTAGAAATTATCGCAAATACATTATTTAGATCCAAGCGCGCGCCAATATCCTTGATATACATTTTAAAGAAATTTCCAGATACATCTGAAACATTACAATCAAAATAATTATTAGGCTTAGCCATAGTATAATTAATAAACCCTTTTTTATCTCCCAGTTCGAATCTAATCATTTTAGCAATACTTTGATTTCCTATATCCGGAGTAAACACGCTTTTCATAATTAAAAAGAAAGCGTCAGTGATATTTTCCACCTTTCCAAGATTAGCGTTAATAACCCTACGAATAAATTCATAATTATCATTAATACCCTGTTTTTGAACATCTGGATAGAGTTTGATAAACGCGCCAGGCTCTTGAATTAACAAATGTATTGCCGCTTTATTATTAAGATGTCTTTTTTTATAGTATGGCTTTTTTATCAACTCTTGAATCAGGGTGAAACCTTTCGGTACCGAAACTGACATTTTAGGGAATACATACGGAATAAATGTATTTAGGTATTCATTATCAATTTGTGGGGTGAAAATTTTTCCTTCGCTCTGCATGCACAGTATCGGGGTAGTTTTACAATCACCAATCCCATAGCTAATATATTGCCTTAAAAGATTTGGCCCGGCAAATTTAATCACGAAAGCCAAAGCAATAATCAATAGAATTAAACGACTAAAAATTTTAATAAAGCGCTTGCTAGCCATTTATTTTCTTCAACTCCTCTTCTTTAATCGAAAAGGAATGCTCGCTAGTAGGAAATTTTTCTTGCAAAACATCGTTCTTAAAATTTTGAACGGCCGATAATATTAAGCTGGAAAGGTCAACATATTTTTTAACAAATTTTGGAGTATAACGCTCAAACAAGCCAAGCATATCATTAATCACCAGGACCTGTCCATCACAATGAACTCCGGCGCCGATGCCAATGGTTGGAATTTTTATTTTTTTAGTAATTAATTCGGCAATTTTATCTGGGACGCACTCTAAAACGATGGCAAAGCACCCTCTTTTTTCCAACTCTTCGGCTTGATTAATCAGGCATCTAGCGGCCTGAGCATCTTTTCCTTGGCACTTAAATCCACCGATTTTATCCGCGGTTTGCGGGGTTAGCCCGATATGGCCCATCACCGGAATTTGCGCTTGGATGATTTGTTCGGTTACAGACAAGCAATTATCAAACCATTCTAATTTTACCCCCTGACAACCTGCCTGATCAATAAATTGTTGGGCGTTTATTACACATTCCTTAGGATTAAGTTGATAAGAACAATACGGCATATCTGCGATCAATAAAGCGTTTTTTACCGCTCGGCTTACCGCTTTGGCATGATGC
This sequence comes from uncultured Planctomycetales bacterium, assembly GCA_964359035.1. Taxonomy (GTDB): domain Bacteria; phylum Omnitrophota; class Gorgyraeia; order Gygaellales; family Profunditerraquicolaceae; genus UBA6249. Next base: position 4,023 of record CAYHRM010000077.1, on the reverse strand, counting down.
AGCATCTCCGGCATCCCCACCTGTGTTGTAGATTCTAGCCCCAACACAACATTGGCCAGAGAATCACCGACTAAAATAATATCAATTCCGGCTTTATCCACCAGGCAAGCAGTCGGATAATCATAAGCCGTAAGCATAGTAATCTTACGCTGACCTTTTAAATCTTTAATTTCTTTTACATTCATAGCAAGTTTTATTTAAAAAATACCGTAAAAAACAAAAATAAGGAAAGCAAGATCATGGCGACGATAATGAGTATAGCACAGAAATTGTAGAATTTAGTATTTGTATATTTGCCCATTAACCTTTTATTATTGACTAAAAGCAACATAAAGATTAATACAAAAGGAAGTAAAATACCATTGGTGGCTTGAGAGATAAGCATGATCGGTACGAGCTTGACTCCCGGTATTAATATTACTGCCGCCCCGATAACGATAATGGCAGTATATAAGCTATAAAATTGCGGAGCTTCTTTAAATGTACGATTGACCCCAATCTCCCAGCCCATTCCTTCACATACTGAATATGCTGTAGAGAGCGGTAAAATACAGGCGGAAAATATGGAAGCATTTAGCAGCCCAAAAGCAAAAAGATAAAAACAGTATTGACCGGCTAATGGCTTTAAGGCCAAGGCCGCATCTTTTGCGGTTTCCACTCTAATCCCATTGACAAAAAGAGTATTTGCACAAACGATGATAATAAAAATAGCAATAATATTAACGACAAACGCACCAATGATTACATCCAAGCGGCTATATTTATAATTTTCAAGCTTAATCCCCTTTTCCACAACTGAAGATTGTTGGTAAAATTGCATCCAGGGGGCAATTGTGGTGCCGACAACTCCAATCAGCATAAAAATATAGGCCTTATCAAACTGAAAATTAGGATGAATTGAGCTTTTGGCAATTAAGTTCCAATCAGGCTTAGAAAGAAATCCTGAGACGATATAACAAACATAAAATAAACAAGCGGCCAAGAATACCTTCTCCACTGATTTATAAGTACCTTTTACAATTAACCACCAGACAAATAAAGCACAAACCGGCACGAGCAGATACTTGCTAATTCCAAAAAGTTCCGCGCTGGCGGCAATACCGGCAAACTCCGAAATCGTATTAAAAATATTGGAAAGAACTAGAACGGTCATTGCGTAAAAAGTCACCCGGACTCCAAATTCTTCACGAATCAAATCCGCCAAGCCCTTGCCGGTAACGACCGCCATCCGGCTGCACATCTCTTGAATAATAACTAAAGCAATAATAATGGGAATAAACGACCAGATCAAAGCATATCCAAAATGTGCCCCAGCTACGGAATAAGTAGTTATCCCGCCGGCATCATTATCCACATTAGCGGTGATAATTCCCGGCCCCATTACCGAAAGAAAAATTAGAATTTTTGCCCAAAAAGTTTTTAAATTTTTCATGTTTTTTGCATAATTTTAATTCTTTTAAGCCGGCGCCAAGCAAAAGCAATCAGCTGGCTAAGGATATCGTCAACCGTAATAATTCCTTGCAAAACATTATTTTGATCTACCACGGGAATAGCAAAATATTTATATTTCTCCATTAAATAAGCAACTTCTTTAACGCTGGAATCTAGGTGTACAAAATATGTCTTAGGAAAAGCAGAATTTTGAATCGGGTCTTGAGGATTAGCCAAAATAAGCCGGCGAAAATTAGTAGCTGAAATTAAATGTTGAGTTTGGTCAATAATATAAATAACCTGCACCGGTTCGGATTTAAATTTACGTTCCCGTATTTGATTTAAGGCTTCCTGGACCAAGGTGTCTTTGACAAACGCGATATACTCAGTAGTCATCAGGCCTCCGGCAGAATCGCCGGAATAACCCAAAAGCTGCGAAAGGCGTTTAGAATATTTATTTTCGATTAAATTTAAAATGTGCTTAATTTTTTCTCTGGGTAATTTTTCCAGAAAATCCGTGGCTTCATCTGAAGGAATATTATTAAGTAATTCGGAAATTTCAGGATCACTCATTTCATCAAGCAAGGAAGATTGAGTTTTAAAATTAATATTAACAAAAATTTTTGTTTTGTTAACCAGGTTCAATGACTTAAAAAGCGCAATCTGATGGTTTATATTTAAATCCAAAAAAATGTCTCCTAAGTCCGCTGCCGGAATACTGGCCAGGTTTTTTTGTGGCAGGTCAATTTTAATCGTCATACTTACGGGATTAATCGTTAAGGGCTGGATATATTTCCAAGAGATCAAATGATCATCAGTAAGGTATTTAGCTTGGGGATTAAATAATTTCACCAATAAATCGGTAATTTTTTCAAAACCCAAACGACGCAAAAGGCCACGGCTTCCGATGTCTACGTGAGCAATCATTAAGGCGTGGTCAACCACTAAGAGCTGAATATCATTTACACGAATAACCTTATGATTATGAGTATCCACTACCTGCTGATCAAGTATGTCGCGCCTTAAAGTAAACTCTTCCTTTTCATCATGAATCTGGCTAAAATTTAATCCAGATCTTGCTATTCTTAGCTGCGCCCCTTCCTGATCAATTTTTTCAATATCCGGCCAATTAATCAGGACGTATTTGCGATTCGGAAAACCTTTACGAATAATTAAGGCCGCGGAAAGTGGATATACTTGCGAAGATTTTACCGCCAGATCATAAATCTCCCCGACAGTTTCACCATCTTTATCCAATACGGGTTTATCCATCAGCTGAGAGAAAAAAATAAACATCTTCGCCACGGAAATATTTATATTCGTTAATTGATTAGGTATGTTCATTAGTAAATTTTAACTAAAACATTGGGAAACTTATTTAATATCTCCGGCGCATCCTTTTTTCCCAATACAAACAAACTTGTGGATAAAGCATCTGCAACTAGTCCTTGATCAGCCACAACCGTTACCGAGGTAATCTGAGTAAAAGCTGGATAGCCAGTACGCGGATCAAGAATATGACAGTAACGCAAACCGTTCTTTAAAAAAAACTGCTCATAATTACCACTCGTAGATACAGATTTATTCCTTAGCTCTAATGTCTGGGCAATTTCAGGTTTAACCGCTCCCCGAATAGCGATTCTCCAGCTTTGGCCAAGTTTATCCCCTAAAGCATAAACTTGCCCTCCGGCGTTAATCAGGCAGTCGTCAATTTTATTTTCTTTTAACTTTTTTACTACACAATCCAAGGCATACCCTTTAGCGATTGCTCCCAGGTCAATCTGAACTCCCGGAATTTTGAATTCTACCACATTATCTTTTTCATGTAAAATAATTTTATCACTCCCCACCATCTTTAAAACTGTACGAATCTTATCCTCACTAGGCACCTGGAATTCTTGGTTGGTAAATCCCCAAAGATTAACCAGTGGGCCAACGCTAATATCAAAAGCCCCCTGAGTAAGACGATAAAATTCAAGTGATTTTTTTATAATATAAAACGTATCTGTACTTACTTTTAATTTTCCTAAACGATTCAAGCGGGAAATTTCAGAACCCTGAATATATTTACTTAGCAGTTGTTCAATTCGGCTGGCTTCCAAAAAAACAATCCCGCTGGCCTGTTCATTTGGCGAAGTTACTTCCCAAAAAGTGCCCATTAAAAGGCGATTGTTATGGTAAAGTTGCTTGGTTTTTAGTGAATATTTTGGCGGGTTAAAATGCAAAAATTTATAAACTAAAGTTATACTCCAGCCAATGATTAAAAAGGCAATTAAATATTTGCGTGTTTTTGCGTTAAAAGCCATTTTGATTTTTAAGTTATTTTGCTGAATGTGTGTAACTAGATTCGATGGTTTTAACCAAATCAAGAAGAAACTTATTCGTCGGCACATCAATTCCCAATTCACAAGCCAGGCGCACAATTACTCCATTGATAAATTCAACCTCAGTGCGTTTTTTTCTTAATACATCTTGCAGCATGGAAGAAAGATTGCTATGCGTGCCTTCACAAACTGCTTCCACTTTAGCCAATGGGTCATCAAAAATTAATTTTACGCGTTTTCTCTTAGCAATCCGGGCTGCTTCCGTAAC
>CAYHRM010000076.1:1746-5848 GCA_964359035.1 uncultured Planctomycetales bacterium | reverse complement strand
ATTTATACTATATATTATTTAGTGATACGGCAAGAGACAAGGCTCAAAAGGATCCGCATTAAATCTTATTTATAATTTTAGATTTAAAAACAAATTGATTAGAAAAATCGGCGAAGCTTGTAATGCCTTTTTGCTGGCAAATAATTTTAAGCTTATTAAAAACCTCCCAGGTCATTTCCACATCGGCAAAAGCCCGGTGTTTTTGCATTAATTTGACTTCCAATTTCTGGGCGACAAACCAAAGTGGATAGCGCGCCAGCCCAGGCAAAAGTATTCTGGCCATAGTTAACACATCAAAGACAATCAAATTAGCTATTACCGGAGATCCCAGCAATTTGAGCTCATTATTTAAAAAACCTAAATCAAATTCCGCGTTATAACAACAAAGGCAACTATTTTGAATAAATTCTAAAAATTTTGGCATTACTGTTTCTATATATGGAGCCTCGTTGAGCATTAACGGCGTAATTTTATTCACCGCAAAAGCTCCCGCGGAGATTTCCCGGCCCGGATTGATTAACGCAGAAAACTCGGCGATTCTTTCTGAACCCTTAACTCTTAAACCTGCCAATTCCACAATACGATCCCCGGAAGCCGGATTAAGCCCAGTCGTCTCCGTATCAAATATAGTAAACTCTACCTGTTCAATATTTTCATTCATTTCTAGTTGCAATATAAGCTGGAATTAAACGCACGGGTTTATAAGACAATTTTACTTTACGTAAATTCTCCAAACCTGAATCATCCATAATGTTAATATATTTATAGCCTTTTAACTCTTGGCTAAACTGGCGAAAAATAAACTGCGCCAATCCCTTAATCGAAAGATCGGTGATCTCATAAAGTATGCAAAATGTGTTTTTATTCAAACGGTAACCAAAACTAAAAGCCTTAATTATTTTATTAATTCTGACCACTATCCCCTCTAGTTCTAACTGTTTATAATTAACCAGCGTATCTTTGATTACCCGGCGATTATCCTCCAGCATACCACAATAAAGATCATCCTTACAATGCGCTTTACGCTGCTCTATCCAAGCATTAAATAAGCTTAAGCAATCCGCTCGATCGGCCAGCTTTAATCTACGAGTATCAAAATCATAATGTTTAATAAAATAATTATAAGCGGCGCGCTGAGATTTAAATTTATTCCCCTTAAAAAACGCTAAATCGCTGCGCAAGCAAAGATAATCCGGAAATTTATCATTACACAGATAGCCTAAAGAACGATAGCCGGCTAACTCATCTTGTTGAATATTTTCAATCCGTGAGATATCTTTATTTTTATTGATAATATCCATTATGACAAAGGCCTGCTTGATAACTTGCGGCGGAACTTTCTTGGCTAGCGGCGGCAAATACATAAAACATCCCATTTTATCCTGAAAAAATATACAAAGAGTTTTTTCAATTTCTACCCAATTAATCTTATAAAGAGCTTTCCAAATGTAAACGCTGGCAAAGGAAAATGCTGCCAGCTCATGGGTAACCAAACCAAGATATTTATTAAATAACTTTTGATCTTTTAAGGTTAATTTATTTAGTTTCATGCGTCAGATTAAGTTCGGCAACCTCACGCACTTCTTCATAAGCCTGAATAATCTGCGGGTTGTCTTTTAACAGCTTGAGTATTTTTGGAGAATTAAGATAATTAGTTAAATAAACAATATAATCCTTGGCCTCCTGACTATTTATTTTTTCATAAGCATAGGGACAATTTAAATCAACGGTCAAAAGCACCTTGGTTTTACGCAAATTAATCAAAAAAGGATAGAGCTGACATTCAAAAGGATGGAGGTGATAAATTTTACATTTATTATCTTGAACACCTAAAAATGGACAGATAAAACCCACTCCCTGCGGATTGGCGATTGACTGCAAACGGCGATCAATGGTCATAGAAGCAGCGGGAATACCCTTTTTATCAATTAATTCCAAAATCTCTTCATCTAACAAGCATGGGCTCCACACAGAATTATCCTCTTTGAATCTACAACAACCCTGGCATTTAAGACAATATTCCGACGGAACGAATTGTTTAATCACTTGACAATACTCCCTAATTTCAGGTTCTTGTCCGGGCTAACTACCGCCAAGATGTTTTCATCTGACCCGGCCAGAATCATCCCCTGGCTTTCTACTCCACGCAAAATTACCGGATCCAGATTATCCAATAAAACTACCTGCCTACCAATTAACTCTTCTTTAGTATAAAAATTTTTAATCCCCGCCACCACCTGTTTTTGCCGGTCACCTAAATCCAGGATTAAAACTATTAACTTATCCGCATTCGGATGATCATTAACCTCTTTAATTTGGGCAATCCTCAATTCTAACTTCCTAAAATCATCAATTGTCGCCATCTTTTATTCCTTTCTTATTAAAACTTTAATTCTACATAAAATTCCAGCTGATAAGCATTATTCGCCTGGCCATCCCCACGCAGATAAGGACTAAATAAGCTTCCATTTTCATCATCACGTTTTTCTTTATAATACTTGCCCGGAATAAAATAACCCCCTAAAAAACCCAGATTAATATACTGTGTTAGCTTATAATCAATAAATAAATCCGCTTCCATTCCCAAATCTCGAGAAAGATATTTTCCTTCCCCGCCTAGAACACCTACCGGACGATCAAACGCACTTAAATAGTATCCATACAAACTCACGCAAAGCTTATCGGTAAAATTATAATCAAAACCAATTGAAGGCATAATCAGATCTTCAAAATCACCGGAATAAAATGTACCCGGCCGGCCAACGCCATAATTTAAGCCGTATCCTCCGCCCATCGCCACAATCGGAAGCATATCTACATTACTCGTACTTACTGAATCACTTAAGTACCGGTTAGTAGGAGAAGAATAACTAAATGCTCGATTTTTACTACCTGAATATACTGTATCCTCATTTTCTGCCATCTCCAACGTCGCCTTATTCCCAGAGCAAAGTAAAAATTGTATTTCCGGAACAAATTTTCCTAGAACATAATCCATTGCAGAATAAAACATATATCCGGTATGCTGAATATCTTTATATTCACTATCCTGGCTTTGCGCATACCCAAAATTACGCGCTGCCTCTAATTTTAAGGTAAAATTATCCGCCGCATACTCCCAAGCCACTCCGAAGGTCCCTAACAAATCTTTTTTTATCGGGGCAGCATAAAGATTGTCTCTTTTACCACTAGAGGTATAATCTGCCAACATCCCAACGTAGGGCCAAAAGGTCTGTGCTCCGGCGATAATCTTAGCATCTGTAGCAAAAAAATTAGCCGCATTCGGTTCATAGGTCTGGCCTTGAACCTCTTCCTGCGGAACATACGGCCCCAAAATATTTTTATAAACTAAATCCGGACGGCAATAATACAGGCGCCAAAAAACATTTTGAGATTGATGGTATAAAGCAGCTCCGTAATTTTCATAACCGCCATTCAAACTAAAACCATTACCTACTTCATAAATAAACATCCCCGTCTTAAGGCCAAAATTACGGGGAAGCTTAGCGTCTAGCCAAAACTCTTCAACCTGTGGCAGTAGTTCTGCATTACGATACTTTTCTATTCTTCCGCCGGAATTAATCAGCGTGTTATGAATAAAAAGCGGGGCATCGTAATCATAAGGCCCATTACGTTCCAATTTAAGATAAAATTTATTTCCTGACCCCTTGAAATCGGCATTTAAGGCCAAGCTGTAATCAATGCCTAAATAAGCAGTTTGATCGTCTTTATTATGGCTATCTAAACTAACAACATTCTTAAAACTTACTAAATCCGTACGCAAATAAGTATTTAATCCCACTGCCAACTGCTCAGTATTGAGCAATTCATAACTATACGCTCCAGAGGCCAAACCTAAAGACAAAATTAAAAAAAGACAAGTTTTCTTAAACATGACCTAAATTTTAACCGGGTTTTCTTTAGAAAAACTTAACGCCATAAGTGATTTATGGCGTTGTATTCATTGGCGGGGCCGACGAGATTCGGACTCGCGATCTCCTCCGTGACAGGGAGGCGCTTTAAACCAGGCTAAGCTACGACCCCAAAAACAGTTTATAGTTATTAGTTCTTAGTTGAGAAATCCGAATTATTATTGTATTTG
>CAYHRM010000076.1:0-1736 GCA_964359035.1 uncultured Planctomycetales bacterium | reverse complement strand
GCCAGGCTAAGCTACGACCCCAACGAATAACTAAAATTTTAAAACTTATTATACTTTCTTGTTAAACTAAAGTCTACTCTTTATTTTAAGTATTTAATGGTGGGCGGTACTGGACTTGAACCAGTAAACCTCCTGAATGTAAATCAGGCGCGCTAACCAATTGCGCCAACCGCCCTAAAATTTTGCGTAGCAAAATTTGACTCCGAGTCCACAATAAGTTTTTATCTAGTAACGAGGAGCAATTTTTACCTACGCCCCCGCAAGCTTTCCCAGAATAATCAAAGTAAAAACCATGACAAAAAGCGCCACCGTCTCGGTAATCCCTAAAATTGCCAGATAATTTCCAAATCCTTTGCCCGTTTCCCCCATGGCATCGCAAGCACAAGCAGCACATTTTCCCTGATAATACGCAGATAAACCAATCGCTGCTCCGGCAAAAGCCCCTACCCCCCAAAGATAATGGCCCTTATTCGCCAACTCAATCATCTTGGTCATCACAATATTCCCATAAATGGTCTGAGTTAAAGGCGCACCCGTCAGTGCAACCAACAAAAAAGAAGCATTTTTATTCTGAGTAAAATTTTTCTTCCAGGCACCAATCGCCGCCATTCCGGCCACCCCTGCTCCGGCAGCTGAGCCACAAGCAGATAAAGCCAAAACCAAAATTAATCCTAAATCCTTAAACTGAGATGCAATTCCTGTATCCATATTAACCCCCTTTATTCTTTCCGGCCAAATGGTTTATAAGCAAAACCATTCCAAGTGACATTGGCGTGGCCACAAAACTCCAAAACATTAAGCCTAACACCGTGGACTAAAACCGACATCGGTCCTAAAATAATATTTAACGCATGCCCAAAAATAACAATCAGTGCCGCCGCAAAAATAGTTAACCAATCGCCTTTTTTAAATACTCCGGCCGCCATGGCATTAAAAGCATCCGCAATGGCTACCCCAGCCAGGCCAACCGCAAAAAGACGGATATAAGAAACTACGTCGGTAAAATTATTCACTAAACCTAGGGCAATGGTACCTAACCCTTCACCAATTGTCTTAAATATATTTTTTTGCGGGCTAGTAAAAAATAAAACTAAAACTAAACCTGTCACAAGCAGCCAACTGCCACACACCGGAAAAACATCCCCTAAAATTAAATTTTTGGCCAGAAAAAACACTGCCCAGATAATACAAATCCAACCCAGATCCGCTAAAGCAAAAAGCGCTGGCGCTTTAAGTACCGCTCTCCAGCCATGCGCCAGAGATAAATGCACCGCCCCAATAAAAAAACAAAGCGCTTGAATAAAAGCAGTATTACCGAGCGCCGGAATTAATGGTTTTATCCCTATATTTAAGAGCCACCCCTGACCAAAGAATGTCGCGGTTAAGCACCCCCATATAATAGCGCAAAAACTTAGGATATAAAAGAGAAAAAATACGCTCTTATCTTTAATTTTATATCCGAGCTTCCTATGCAACCAAAAAGTTAATAAAAAGTAAACGATGCCGTAACCAGCATCCCCAATTAACATCCCAAAAAAAAGACTGAAGAAAACAATAAAAAGCGGGCTAATATCAATTTCATTGTATCCTGGAATCAATTCCAACAACTTAAGCAGTGGCTTTATCAGTGAAATCCAAGCGGGATTTCGCACTAATGTGGGGACCTCATCCGTTTCCTGCGGCAAAGAAGTTAAAATTCCCCAGCCATTTTTCTTCGCCTCGATGATTAATATTTT
>CAYHRM010000075.1:0-5921 GCA_964359035.1 uncultured Planctomycetales bacterium | reverse complement strand
GGCAATTTTAGGTGGATGAGGAATAACGCCATCCTTAAATAATAAAGGCAGGGAATTTTGCCCACCGATTTTTACCGTATCACCACGAGAACCACATTCTTGACTTTTTGCTCCAATAGTTATAGTAGAAATTACTCCCGGCCATTTTTCATGCACTAATTGTGAATCCATATTTGGCCCCCCAATAAATTAAGCGCGGTTAAAACTTGCGCATCTGATTTTAAATCAAAAACTGATTTACCCAACAAACTTAACTGTTCAATTTGCAAATCAAACGGCAAGTTACCTAAATACTCTAAACCGGTTTCTTTAATTTTATCCTTTTGCACACCTTGATTAAATCGATTAATCAAAAGAAAATTCTTTTTAACTTTAAATTTTAAAGCCTTAACTAATTCCATAGTTCTTTGAGCAGATTTCAAACCTACACTAGAGGCATCCGAAACAACAATCAATACATCCGCAAAACGCGTAGTACGCCGAGACAAATGCTCTAATCCGGCTTCATTATCGATAATGATATAATCATAATCGTTAATCAACTTAGTCATCAAACCGCGTAAAACATTATTTACATAACAATAGCACCCCGGCCCTTCGGGCTTGCCCATACTTAATAAATCAAAACCTTCCTCTTCCTGAATAGCAGCTTGCAGTTGATGTTGGATAAAACGCTCTTTAGCCATCCCCACAGGAACCTTCTGCGGATCGATAGATATGCTATCAATAATTTCACCTATACTCTCCGCCGCCTTTACCCCCAAAGCCTCGCCTAAATTACTATTTGGATCGGCATCAATCGCTAGAATCGAACCCAATTTTTTTTCTTTTAAAGCGCGCACGATTAAAGCAGCAATCATAGTTTTTCCCGTGCCACCTTTTCCGGCCAAGGCAATCAAATACCCCATTTAAAATCTCACTGAAGGAAACTTACTCAAATCTGTATGTGGAAAAAATAGCGCCTGGCTATATTCTTCCATGTATCCTGGATCAACGGATAATTCAAAATAAGTTATTTTAGAAGCCAGCTCATCCGCCATAGACATCGCCTGACTAGACAAAAGTATCTCCCTGGATCCCGCCAAAGAACTATTACCAATAAAGACAAATTTAGAACGTTCTAAATCCGGTAACAATCCGATACGAATGGCTTTCTCAATATCCAGATATGTGCCAAACCCACCGGCAATAAAGATCTTAGAAATAGCGGAAAATTCCAAAGCTAAATGCTTAACTAAAATAGCGCAAGCCGAATAGATCGCTCCTTTAGAACGCTTAAGATTTTCAATGTCTGCCTCACTAATCACAATATCCGCTTGAGCCTGAATTTCTTCTTTAAAACAAACCACAAACTCTTGGCCGTTATCCGTAGAACGAATCCGTTTGCCGGCGGCTTTAATTTTTCCACCCTTATCAATTATTTCCGCATCCAACATCTCACTAAGTAAATCAATATAACCTGATCCGCAAATTCCCCGCGGCAATTTATCCTGGATTGTTGAATATTTAACACTAAAATCTTTCCTATTAATACTTACTTTTTGAATTGCACCGCTACTGGCCCGCATACCGCTTGTTACCCCACTACCTTCAAAAGCCGGTCCGGCCGATGCCGCAGCGGCCACCAAAAAATCCCGATTACCTAAAACAATCTCTCCGTTTGTCCCGATATCGATTAAAATACATGGCTCTTCTTTTTGATATATACCACTAGATAGAATTCCAGCGGTAGTATCCCCACCCACATAACTAGAAACCCCGGGAACACAACTTAGTAACCCTCTGGGGTTAATACTTATCCCTGCTTCTACAGCACGTAAAACAGGTAAAAAATTTGCTGTCGGAACATATGGCTGCCGGCGAATATGCGCCGGATCCATGCTTAAAAGCAGATGAATCATCGTCGTGTTTCCCGAACAAACAATACAATTAACATCATTAAGGTCAATTTGATGCTCATTAACTAAATCTTTAATAATTTGATTCATCGTATCGCTAACCGCGTTATGTAATTTTTCTAAACCATTCGTTTTAGCCGCATAAACTATACGCGTAATTACATCACTGCCAAAAACAGCCTGTTGATTATAGGTGGCTTTAGTTCCCAGAATTTTTTTTGTATTTAAATTTACCAGCTGTCCAGAAATTGTCGTCGTACCAATATCAAAACAAAGCCCAAAATTCTTTCCGGTGGTATCGCCGGGTTCAATTAAAACAATCTCTACTGTATCGTTACGCCGGCCTAAGGTCACTGTAACCTTCCAAGCATAATCACGCAATAATTCCGTCAACTGACGAATATTAAATAAACCCGTAGCCACCGAGGGAAATTTTCCAAAACTGCGCAAAGACCGGTATAATCTTTCTAAATCGCTAATACTATCATTCAACGTTGGCTCAGGAAGCTCCAAGTATATTTTTGTCGCAAAAGGTGAATGTTTAAATACTTGATCAAAAAATTTTTCCGGCACAGGCTGAACATCTTCAACCTTAGAATATAGCCCACTCAGCCGCTCTTCTAATTCCTCTGGGGTAAGCTTTTCAAAATTAATCCGCGAACCATCTGGAATCAAAACCTCTAAATCACCCTGAACCGTGGTTAAACAAGCCAAATACACTTTGCTTTTTTTCTCTTGCGCACTGATTATTCCATTTGGCTGGCTATTAACCTGGCCCTGATTAACAATTACTTTACATCTGCCGCAAATTCCATCTCCAGCGCAATTGGAGTTAATATAAACCCCCGCCGATATAGCCGCGGAAAGGATAGTTTTATCTTTTTCAACAGCAATAGATACTTGATCCGGAAGAAACATAACTTTAAATTTTTGCATAAGCTAAAATTGAGCTTTAATTAAGATTTTTTAAAAACGCGGGGATTCCAGCTGCCTCTTTAGGGCCCACAATTATCTTAAACCCTGATTGATCTTCCAAATCGCCACTAATCATGGCCACATAACCAGGAATAATTAAATTCTTATGCCCTACCACCTCTTTTACCCCTAAACCAATTATCGCTTTTGTAATTTCCTCAGCATTAAATTTTTCCGCCGCCCAAGCTGTAAGCACAGACATTCCCTGAGTATCTACGCTTAAAATATAAGCCGGCATTTTACTGGCCTCTACCTCCGCCAAAACAGTATAATAACTTAAAGAAAAATTAGTCGTCACCAAAACCGGTGAATCCTGGCTCACCTTCCCAATAGCATAAAGCTTAGGATCAATCTGTAGAGGTTTTTGCGGATCAGTGTAAATATTTTGCCGCAAAGTTAAAATTGAAAGCACCTCCCAAGTAGCTAAGCCTTTAATTAAAACAATCCCCGCATATTTAGCGATATAAGCCACTGCCTCCATTGCCTCTTCATAAGGATCAGTTTTATGAACAATTACCAAACTCGGATACCCCAACGTACGATTCATTTTCTTAAGTGCCTGTCGACGGATTTGCGTTAAATCCCAAATTTTATCCGTGATAGGTTTTATTCCGGTATCTAAAATCAGCTCTTTTACTCCTAAACCGTTAAGTTCTTTGCTCAACTGGCTTAACTGATCAATATCCGGTGCCGTTACAACTAGGGGCAACTGAAATTCTTTAGCCAGAGCTCCAATTTGCGCAAAATTATCCTGCTGCGCAGCATAAAGTAAAGGCTTACGCTCTTGGCTAATCAATACCGCCTGTTTTAAGGCAACCAGATCATTACTCATTAACATAATTGGCAATCTTGTATTATCCAAAAGCAGCTTGGTTACTTGGCAATACCTCTGGGCATCCTTATTTTGCTTGATTGCCACTAAATTAACCCTCAACTCCTGGCCTACGCGCTCAAATTTTAATTGATTAATTTTTTTAAGATGCTCAATTATTTCACGGTCACTTAAATTATCATCAACAATAAAACCGACTCCGGTTGGATTACGAAATTTTTCTTCATGCCTAAACATTACAGTTTCATTACCGATATCAAATTTCAATTCATGATTACCTAAAGTAATTAACTTAATCGGAGGCATCGCCTGGGCTTCCAAGGTACTTTTAGCTTCAAGCGAAACAAAGGGGCACTTTTCAATCGGCAAAGCTTTCTTCGCCAGCTGCATAGCAAAAGCCAAACAAGTGGCTAAACCACACTGGCGACAATTTGTTTTAGGTAATAATTTATATATATCCAAACCCGATAATGCCATTATTCTCTCCGATTAATTAAACTAGCAAAATAACCTGCCCCAAATCCATTATCAATATTAACTACGCTCACTCCCGGCGAACAACCATTTAGCATCGTCAAAAGTGCCGCTAATCCAGAAAAACTAGATCCATATCCACAGCTAGTCGGAACAGCCACAATTGGCGCCTTAACTAACCCGCTGATTAAACTAGCTAATGCTCCTTCCATTCCCGCTACCACCACAATTACTTGCGCCTTTCTTAATTTATCGATATTATTCATCAGGCGGTGCACTCCGGCTACTCCGACATCATAAAGTTTTTCAACCCGATTGCACATCACCACCAAGGTCTGCACCGCTTCTTCCGCCACGGGAATATCCGCTGTTCCGGCGGAAACCACTAAAACTAACCCCTTAGAAAAAGTTTTAGGCTTACTTAAATAATAACCAATTTTTGCCAGAGAATTATATTTTAAAACAGGAATGGCTTTCTTTAAAAAAGAAAATGTGCTCTTATCTAGTTTGGTTAGCAACAGGTCTTCGCCGGAAGCAATTATCTTCTTAGCAATTTCTTTTAAATGCAGGCGGTCTTTGCCTGGGCAATAAATAACTTCCGCAAATCCCTTTCGTTTACTCCTATCGGTATCAATCTTGGCAAACCCTAAATCACAAAATCCTTTTCCCGCAGTCATTGCACTATAAACCCCGGTAAACCAAATACCCCAAAAGGATTATAAAGATTATAGCAAAAATATAAAAATCATTAAAATAAAAAAAATCATGAACCCTATTCCCTAAACCATCGGCTTCTGTTTTAGTTTCCTGAGGATTTAAATGGCTTTGCTTTTTTTTATATTGCTCAACCTGCTCCATTTTAAATCTTAAATACACGCCTCCCACCTTATAACCCGGAATCAAGCCATTCTCTGTTAGATCCAAAACATCCTTTTCTGAGACCCCCAACATAATTGATACTTCCCTAACCGTAAGCATTTTTTCTTCAGTCATTTTTTATCTGTTAGCGGCCTAAACCTAAGTATTTGAAATGCTCTTAAGTGATATCCACTAGGTATAAATTTATTTTGCGATTTTACCAGCTGCCACCCAGGTATCTATAGCTTTACGTTCAAATTTCCAATCGTTATTCTCTTTACTGGCCGGCATTTTTCCTGAATTAGCCCATTCCATAATTGAACTTAACTCTACCTCTAAGTATTTAGCCAACTGTTCAGAATTAAGAAAATCGTGCAGCATGGTACACTGTCCTTCAAAAACTGCTCCTTCGGTAATATTAAGTTTTGCCGGATAAATATGTCCTTCTACAATTGCCTGCGGCAGGAGGGTAAGCCTTTCTTTAGCAATAATCTTACCCTTAACCCGGCCACCAATTATAATATTGTCTCCCATAATATCTGCGTTAATTACCGCTGCAGAGCCAATCGTTAAATTGCCCCGCGTATCTAAATTACCTTCAAATTTTCCATTAATCCGCAAGTTAACCGGATCCTTGAAGCTTAAAGTTCCCTGCATTGCCGCATCAACATCTAATGTTTTTTCCTCTAAGTTCTTTTTAAAGGCCATGTTTACCCTCCTTTGAAAGTGGTACTTCTACATAGCGTAAAAAATGTAATACCACTAAAACCAAAACCGTAGTATAGATTGCTATACGATTAAAACCCACACCCACCGCTAAACCAATCCCAGCAACCACCCAAAGGCTGGCAGCAGTAGTCAGGCCTTTTACGCCTTCTCTATCG
>CAYHRM010000074.1:0-5975 GCA_964359035.1 uncultured Planctomycetales bacterium | reverse complement strand
TCCAAAAAAAACTATTTTCATCTCTTTCTAGCCCCTTGCCTTGTTAATCACTATACCGGATCCACATCCACGCTCACTATTATACCTGAAAAATGTGTTTCTTTTAAATGTAATTTTAGAAAATGACTGGCCTTCTCTACCCTCGAAGCACGCATTAAGATCTGATAATAAAAATTACCACGCAACTGAGCTGGCTGAGCCGGATTAAGCGAGAGCATTTTTATGCTCGTAGTCTTAATCTTGTTTAATTTTTCAAATAGGCTACTTGACGACTGCTTAACCTTCTGGAGGCTTTCTCCCCTTAATTTAACTAAAATCATATGTTTAAAAGGCGCAAAATTTAACTGTTTACGTTGTTTTAATTCTTCTTTATAAAACAACTCCGGATCATGCTTAATTAATGCCTGGAAACAATGGTGATTAGAATTAGCACTCTGAATAATTACTTTTTTAGCCGTCAAGCTGATAATACCAGCAAGCATCGCAAATGTCTTCTCCGCCGCCCGAAAATCCACCCGGTTAAGTGAATTATCAATGGCCAGCACCCCGATTAAATCAAAATTTAACTCTGGATGGCTAATCACTGAGCTAGTCTCTACGACAATATCCTGGCCCAGGCGTGCCTGCGGAAAGATCCTCGCCAATTCATTCTCCACTTGCTCCAGGCCTAACCCAAAATATTTAATATAACCGGCATTGCAGTGTGGACAAATTTTAGGCACCGGCATTTTAAAATTACAATGATGGCATTTTAATTTATCAACATCAAAATGAAATACCAGATTAATATTACAGCGCGGACATTTCAAGGACTTTTGACAATTTTGACAAGCCACCGTGGTGGCAAAGCCTTTGCGATTAATCACCAAAAGCACTTTACCTTTTTCCGCCAGCGTCAGTTGTATCGCATCCGCCAAAAACTTCGAAAACATGGATTTACTTTTTCTTTCCGCATAAGCCAGCCGGCGCAAGTCAATAACTTTAACCAACGGATATGCCAATTTTGGTGGAATATTTTCAAGACCGAGCCTACCTTTTTGCCAAAGATAAAAACTCTCCAAAGATAAACTAATGCTTCCTAAAATAACTTTCACATTCTGTATCTGCGCGCGCATCAGCGCAACTTCCCGGGCATGATAATGCGGCACCTGCTCCTGCTTGTAAACAGGATCTTCCGGCTGATCAATAATAATTAACCCCAGGTTGTTTACGCAAGAAAAAATACTCGAGCGCGTACCAACCACCACGCAATAATCTGTTTTTCTAATTCTTTCCCAAACTTCCAACTCCTTCGGCTGTTTACGAAAAGCAATAAAAGCTTCTACCGCTAAGCTTTGCTGAATTATCTCTTTTAATCTTTTTACTGCCGGAATATTATTACACAAAATAATTACCGATTCTTTAGCAGCCAAAACTTTTTTAATTTCCCTTAAATAAACCGGGATCCGATCAACCCCTTGAACGAATAAAACCCGATCCTTTTTTTCAATAACACCATCATTGCCAGCCCGCTGTTGATTCAATGGCGGGCTCAGTAATCCAACGGCAGCTTCCTTGCCTTTTCTTAACTCATCCGGAAGCGCCGCTTCAATCGCCTCCCCCCAAGAACAACAATAATATTCCGCCAACTCTTTCGTCAACGCCAACATCCCCTCATCCAAAATTGGAACAGAATCAATAGAGGAGATAATTTCTTTTAATTTTTTAATTTTAGTTTTATTATTTAATGCTACAACGTAGGCAATTTCTTTTTTGTTGCGGAAATCTACCCAAACTCTTGCTCCAATTTGCAGTTTTGTTTCTAGGCCAACCGGAACCAGATAATCAAACGGGCCATCAATCGGCAAACCCAACACCACATTAGCGTATAACACTCGCCAACTCCTTACAAGCAAACGGCTTTTGAATCTGCCTTATTTTTTGTTTCAATGCTTCTCTTCTTTGTGGATTATTCTTTAAACTTAAAACCTGATTTTTAATTTCATTAATATTATTCGCCACACTCCCCACGCCATAACTAGCTAAAACTTTTTCATTCACAAGTTCTTGACCCGGGATAGCGGCAATAAAGATCGGCAGAAGCTCCATACTAAGCAGCTCGGCAATACTTGAGCCTCCGGGTTTAGTCACAATACAATCAGAAACTGCCATTAATTCTTCCGCATTATACACAAAACCAAAGACCTTTACATTCTCCAAGTTCCGTTCTTTCAAACGAACAAAAAGTTTTTTATTCCTGGCGCAAACTACCAATACCTGTGCCTGGCCCATTAAGCTTTCGGCAATTTCCTCTAGCGGCCCAGAGCCAAATGACCCGGTCATAACCAAAACCGTAAAAATACCTGATTTTATGCCAAGCTTATCGGCCAACTGAACCCTATTTTGAGCTTTTAAAAAACTAGAATCAAAGGGAATACCCGAAACTTGAATTTTTTGTTCGGCGACCTTCATCTTTAATAATTTATCCCCGGTTAATCCTGAGGCAGCCACATAAAGATCCGTGCCACTTGAAACCCAAAATGGATGCACTCCAAAATCTGTAATTACTGTAATTAATTTTGCCTGAATTTTATTTTTTTGTTTTAAATTAGCGGCGAGCTCTGAATTAAGAAAATGCGTAGAAATAATATAATCAAATTTCTCCTTGATTAAATAGGTTACAAATTTACGACAACCAAAATAATTTACAATTAAAGCACTTTTACGGCTAAGCCAGCGGGTTAGCCCAAACTCAGTCATCCAGAAGAAAAATCCCCAAAGCCAAATAGCATAATGCACTAAAAACGGATACCCGGAATTATAACAAAACCGAAGAAAATTATTGGCAAAAGGCAAGATATCAACCAGCTCAAGTTGCAGATCCTGACGATTAGTTTTTAAATAATCAAAGATAGCTTCCGCTACCCGCTTGTGTCCAGCGCCAGCTGAAACATAGGTAATTAATACTTTCATAATTTAATTATTAATCTAATTTTAATTTAATTATCGTTTACAGTAGTGGAGGTTTAAACCTCCACTACTGTTGGTAAAAGAAAACGAAACAATCTAATTTTTAATCAGAAATTTCGCTGCTTCCAAAAGATCCTTAAATACATAATCTGGTTTTAATTCCCAATTCTTTTGATTGGCAAGTTTTTCCTTACCGGTTAACACCAGAATAGATTTACATCCGGCCGCCTGCGCGGTGAGCACATCGCGTATTGTATCGCCGACAAAATAAGCATTCTTCAAATTAATGCAAAATTCACTAGCTGCCGTCTTAAACATTCCCGGCTTAGGCTTACGACAACCGCAACCCACTTCTTTACGATGCGTGCAATAATAAACCTTAGTGATTATTCCGCCGGCTTGCTCAATATCTCCAAGCATTTTAGCCGTTATTGCATCCAATGTACTTTGGGCATAAGTCCCTTTACCCACTCCCGCCTGATTAGAAGCAATAAAAATTTTATATCCACTCCTACTCAACAAAACAATTGCTTTCTTTGCACGCGGTAGAAATCTGAATTTCCTCAGCGAAGTTACATACAGCCTATCGCCAGGATATTTATTAATCACACCATCGCGATCTAAAAATACAATTTTCATAATATTATTAGTTAACGGGTGGCTTGGGTGTTTTTGAAGCGCGTCAGCGCAAAAAAATACCCAAGACAGGACCCGTTAACCCTGTTTATCCTTTGCTACTCTTTGCATTTCTCTAAACTTACAGTAACTCAATATCTGATACAACGTGTCAAAGAAAGCGATAATAAATCCATACATCCCATCCTTACGCCCCTTTTTACCGAAATATCTTCGAAAAAACCGATCCACCGCTCTCCAGGTCGCCCACAACAACGTCATCTTGCGTCCGGTGGTAATCCATTTTTGCGCTTCTAGAGTAGACTGACGATTAACACTATTTAAAAAATGCTCTAAATCCGGATACCCCTTGTGAATAATATCCGCGTGCAAATGCCCGGTTGCTCCATCAATAAAAACTCGCGGATGCACTACCGCTTCTTCATACTTGAATTTATCTTTTCTAAACAAACGCACCTTTGAAGCCGGATACCAACCACCGTATTTTACCCAATAATTGCTGATATAATTACGTAAAGGAATATCATAAGCCACAAACTCATCTGACTCAATCGCCTTCTCAACCGCAATTTTTAGCTCAGGCATGACTATCTCATCCGCATCTAAACTTAAAACCCACTGATTCCTTGCTTGGGCATATCCCCAATTACGATGCCTTCCTTCATTTTCCATCTTGCGATGGAAAATCTTATCCGTATACTTTTTAACAATTTCCACCGTCTTATCCGTACTCTCATCATCTATCACAATTATCTCATCCGCCCATTTCACTGACTCCAGACACTCTGCAATAGCCGCTTCTTCATTTTTTGTCAAAATCATCACCGATAACTTGGCCATTAAATTTCTCCTTTATGCCCGTCATTGCGAGTCCGCCAAAAACGGACGAAGCAATCTCGTTTTATTTAAACTCCTTCACAGATTGAATAATATAATCCTTTTCTTCACCACTCAACTCTGGATAAATTGGCAAAGTAAATGTCTGTTTTGCTGCCTTCTCCGCTTGCGGAAAATCGCCAACCTTATATCCTAAATATTTAAAACATTTCTGCAAATGTAAGGGAACCGGATAAAATACCCGTGAATCAATACCTTTTGCCTGCAAGTAATCCATAAACTTTTTATTTGACTGCGTTGACCTTAAAACATACTGATGATAAATATGCGTGGTATAATTCGGCACAAACGGCGTCTTGATTGGTAATCCCGCCAAATTTTTATTATAATACTGAGCCACCGCTTGCCTTTTTTTATTCCACTCATCCAAATATTTTAACTTAACATCCAATACCACTGCTTGAATTGTATCCATGCGATTATTCCGGCCTAAAAGTACATGATAGTATTTATCTAAATTACCCTGATTACGCAGGATCTTAATTTTCTCAGCTAAACTTTTATTATTCGTTAAAATTAATCCCGCATCACCAAAAGCGCCCAAATTCTTACCTGGGTAAAAACTTACCGACCCGCAATCTCCCAATGTTCCAGCTTTTTTTCCTTTATACTCAGCGCCAAACGCTTGCGCTGTATCTTCCACAACTTTAATTTTATATTTACGCGCTAATTTTAAAATCCCGTCCATATCTGCGCACTGCCCGTAAAGGTGCACCGGAATTATAGCTTTGATTTTATTCTTTTTAGATAATATCCGCGCCACACTTTCTAATGATAAATTATAAGTATGCGCATCAATATCCGCAAAAACCGGCCTTGCCCCAATCGCTGCCACGGCTCCTGCCGTAGCATAATATGTAAACGCCGGGCAAATTACTTCATCGCAACAACCTATCCCTAAAGCCAGCAAAGATAAGGAGATTGAATCTGTACCATTAGAAACTCCAATAGCATATTTTGCATTACAATATTTTGCCGCATTCTGTTCAAACCGGCTAACGCCAGCGCCTAATACAAAGCTCGTATGATCAATTACCTCTTTTATCGCGCTATCAATCTCCTGACGCAGTGGGGCAATTTGTTTCTTAATGTCCAACGCAGATATTCTCATTATTTCTCCATCCGTCATCGCAAAAACCCGTCATTGCGAGAAGGGCGCAGCCCGACGAAGCAATCTCGTTACTAGATTGCTTCGCTCACTACGTTCGCTCGCAATGACACAATGTTAATGTAATAATCTCGCCGCCGCGTCAAACACCGCGTCAACACTCACCTGCTTCAAGCACTCCCTATCTTTATCGCAAACCGGTAGGCGGAAATTCTGATAACACGGCCGACAATCCATCATGGATTTCAAAACTATATGCTCGCTATTTGAAGGAAACGGTCCATACACTTTTTCACTCACCGGCCCAAACACAGAAACCGATCTAACGCCAAGTGCCACGGCCATATGCATCGGCCCACCATCGTTGCTTATAAAAAGATTACAG
>CAYHRM010000073.1:3039-6025 GCA_964359035.1 uncultured Planctomycetales bacterium | reverse complement strand
CAAAGAACAAAGAACTTGCTGCTTCTTTATACAATATCAAGTCGGAACGGTTTAAGAAAAAACTAGAAAACTAACAAACTACTGTTTGTTAATTATACTAGGTAATGAAACGATGTCAAATCAATTATGTGGTTTTTATGGGGTTTTTAAGCAATAAAAACCCTCGGAGGATTTCTCCCCCGAGGGTTTGAGTGTTTCTACATCAATTATCTTAGAATGTAACTTTCATCGAAGCAACTGCTTGATTAGCCATACGGCTATCAGAGAAAGCATCTCCTGGAGCAAAGCAACCTAAAGTTAAACCTAACTGTACATCTTCTGTATAATCATAAGCAACAGTTACGTCAACTTCTTGTCCAAGATCATTCTTATTTGCATTTATTGCTCTAGCAGTAAGATAGGTATTACCATTGCTATCAGATTTGCCGCTAGTTATATTAGCGACTGAATTAGCCAGCTTGTAATATCCGTATAAAGCTGATACAGTCACATCTTCCATTGGTTTAACGCTACCCTTTAAATTAATAGCATGCATATTGCTAAAAGGTAAAATGGCATAAGCAATATTACCGAGGTTTTGATTATAATACATCTGATTCCATCCGGCTTGTTTGCCATCACCAGATAAATAAGTGTAGCTAGCGCCAATACCCGGAGCAAATTTTACTTTGGAGAAAGTATAATCTGCTATGGCTTGAATAGCAAATGCGTTACGTCTAGTGACATTTGTAGTAATGTCTCTATTCATACCGAATTGCCAAGCAGCTTCTAAAGATGTTTTTAAATCTGTGATAGGTGAGATTGTAACTAAGCCACCCAGTGTGTAGATATCATCTTTTTTACTGTTGCCTGGAACTGGATTCGTTGCCTTACTTTTTCTATCCCAGACATATGCTTGAACATTGATTTTTTTGTTAATATCGTAAGAAGCATTGATACCAAATAAATCGGTATCATCACTGGCGTTGACATTAGTATTGCTAGCCTTGGCATAAACTAAGTCAATTACTAAAGGATCATAGTTTAAGGTTGCCCGTAAAGCATCAAAAGCATTTCTTTCACTTAAGTCAGTAGGTAAACCATTTACAGATCCAGCAGTACCAGCAGAATAAGTACCGTTGTTTCCGATAATTAACTGATTACCAAACTTTAATTCCTGACGGCCTAAAGTCAAGGTTAAAGGTGAGTACAAGAATTCTTTTAAGGTTACATAAGCTAGGTCTAAATCAATATCTGTACTGCTATTAGATTCAGCTGTCCAGTTTCTTTCATTAATTAACCTAACCGTTGCCATGACATTATCAGTTAAGTCAGCATCAATTCTTACACGAGTTTGTGTAGCAAAAAACCTACCCTTATCATCTTCCTTAGTTACCCCAGATCCAGTTGTATCTGGATTGCCAAGGTTAAAATTATTCCTTAATACTCCGAGAATATTGATATCTCCGGAAACCTTGACATTCTGTACTTCTGCATAGGCGGCGCCAAATGTTAGGCCGACTATCAAAGCAAGCGCTAGTATTGCAATTAAGCGTTTACCCATTTTGTATTCCTCCTTTTTTTGACTGTTATGGATATATGATTAACCAGGCTAATAAATTGTATTGCCTAGGATAATTTCCTTCAACTTACTTATGATCATTTTACCTATAACTCTATAGTTGTCAAGAGGTTTTTTATTCTCAGATAAACGCTTATAATAAATAGAAGCGTCCCCTAATTATTTAACTGGTGTTTTGGCTTTTTTGGTTAAATTTTGCGCTTTAGGGCCCAATGATATCGTTACTAAAACCTCTTCATTCCAAAAACCAGCGACCTGCATTGTAATGATACAGGTTTCATTCTCTCTTTCAAAATTCAGTAACCTTTGGCCATATTCGATGATATTAATCAGGTTCCAATTATACATTGGCATCTGCTCTTTATAAAAATTAATTACCTGGTCAATATTAGTTTTGCCTTGATACTTTAAAACTGCCACTCGCACGTCGGTATTTTCAAATGAATATGAAATTTGCGGTAATGGTTTTAAGCCCACAGGAATTGGAAGATCAGAAAATTTAAGAATCGCTTGAGGCTCAAGCCGGCTATCTGAGATGGTTGAGCAACCCATAAAAATAGTAGCGAGTAGGCAAACGATAAAAGACAGGAAAATTAATTTCGCAGAAAATTTCATCTTCTCTCCCTCTTGATTAATAATTCTTTAACGTCTTGATAAATTTTATCAATTTCTTTTTGTGTTAATCCGCAATCCTTGCCCACCTGAATTAGTTGTTCTGGCGTAATAATGTCTTCTGGGCTATGGCTATCATGATTTAAAATTAATTTAGCACCGAATTTTCTAGCTTGTTTTATGACGTGCGCATTAGCTTGATTGTGCCCGGAGCGGCTGGTAATTTCTAAAAAAATTCCCCGCTGAGCAGTCAATTCGGTATCGCTATCTGAGATTAATCCAGGATGGGCTAAAATATCAATGTCTGCCATTAAAGCTAGATGATTCGTATTTTTAGCCACCGGCTCAACCGGAGTTTCTCCGTGAGCGATGATAATTTTAATTCCTTCTTTTCTAGCTAATGCTGCCAGAGGCTTAAACTGCTCTGGAGGCAGATGGGTTAATTCTACTCCAGGTAAAACCTTTATCGCTGAATCTTTTGGCCAACGCTTGCAAAACTCCACAATCGCTTGGGTAATTTGCTTAATATTGCTATAATCGGCATGATCAGTGATCGCAATTGCGCAATAACCTTTATCCTGATAGCGTACGGCTACCTCCGAGGGAAGCAATGCTCCGTCACTTAAGAATGTGTGTGCGTGTAAATTATACATTTTTTTAAAAGTGCGCCTGGCAGGAGTCGAACCTGCTGCCCAGAGTTTAGGAAACTCTTGCTCTATCCAGGTGAGCTACAGGCGCAGATTACTCTCCGCAAAACTTAACTAAAGAATATAACGGATACTCTTTAAATTTATCCTTGCCTTTTAAATCTAC
>CAYHRM010000073.1:0-3029 GCA_964359035.1 uncultured Planctomycetales bacterium | reverse complement strand
CCGATTCCGGCAACCTTACCTTTTAATTTTTCAACCAACTCAATTACGGCTTTCACTGTGCCGCCGGTAGCTAAAAGGTCATCAATAATTAAAACTTTTTCACCGGGACAAATTGCATCTTGATGAATTTCCAAGGTGTCTGTGCCATATTCTAATTCATAGGTTGCAGAAATAGTTTTAAAGGGAAGCTTGCCTTTCTTACGTACCGGTACAAAACCAGCCCCGATTTTATGCGCTACAGCTGCGCCAAAAATAAATCCGCGCGCCTCTACTCCGACTACCTTATCAAATCCCTTACCCTTATATCTTTTAACCAATAGATCTATGGATTTTTTAAAAGCGGTTTTATTTTGAATTAAGGTAGTGACGTCACGAAAAAGAATTCCCGGTTTAGGAAAATCCGGAATATTTCTAATGGATTTTTCTAAAAACGCGTTATTCATTAAAGTTCCTTTTCCTGCCCAGCAACAAATTTCCTTAATTTTCTTAATGCTGCTTCTTCAATCTGGCGGATTCTTTCCCGCGAAACTCCCAGCTTTTTGGCTACTACTGCCAAAGTCTGAGGCTTGACATTACTTAATCCAAAACGTAAATCCAGAATTTCCCTCTCTCGGTCTGACATTACCTCCAAGAGATTATCAATTCTTTCCCGGTCTAGAAGTTTCACAATTCCAGCATCAGGAGAAATAGCGTTCTTGTCTTCCACTAATTCTGAGATCTGATTCTCATTATCATCGCCAATGGGCGCTTCTAAAGAAGATGTAGTGCTAGACATCCAGAAATTAATTTTTTCCGTTTTTTCTGGAGTAAGCTTTAATTTTTTGGTAATTTCTTGATCAGAAGGAGGACGTTTTAATTTTTGACTTAAACGCTCTTTAGTCTTCTTCCACTTCGTAATTAAATCATTCATGTATACTGGGATTCGAATGATCTTTCCTTGTTCACTAATGGAACGGGTGATCCCTTGTCGAATCCACCAGGCAGCGTAAGTTGAAAACCGGAAACCTTTGCGGTGGTCGAATTTTTCCACAGCTTTCATTAATCCCAGGTTCCCTTCCTCAATTAAATCCAGAAATGGCGTGCCCAGGCGCATATAGCGTTTGGCGATATTAATCACCAGGCGTAAATTTGCGCGAATCATATCCTTGCGGGCAATTTCATCCCCTTTGCGGATTTTTTTATTTAACTCGATCTCCTGCTTAGCAGTTAAAAGTGGAATTAACCGGACTTCTTTGAGATACGTTTTTAAGGCTTCCATAGGTTTAGTCTTTCAGTCATTGCGAGTTATTCACAACCGTAGTGGGGGTTTAAACCCCCACTACGTAACAATGACACTAATAATTACTATTTCTTCTTCTCTTTCAACACAGCCTGCGCTGCGGCTAATTTTGCAATCGGGACCCTAAATGGTGAACAGCTGACATAATCCATGCCAATGTTGTGGCAGAATTCTACGGATTTAGGTTCACCGCCATGCTCTCCACAAATACCAACTTCTAAGTTCTTATTCGTGGCGCGTCCGCGTTTGATCCCCATTTTAATTAATTCGCCAATTCCTTCCTGATCGATGCTTTGAAAAGGATCTTCCGGTAGAATACCTTTGACAATATATTCCGGCAAAAATCCGCCGATATCGTCACGAGAAAAACCAAAACCCATTTGAGTTAAATCATTGGTTCCAAAGGAAAAGAATTTAGCAATCGTTGCTAACTTATCCGCTAAAAATGCGGCTCGAGGAATTTCAATCATTGTCCCCAGAAGATATTTTAGTTTTTTCAATCCGTATTTTGCCAAAACTTCTTTATATATTGTTTCAGCAATCGCGAATTGATCGGCTAATTCTTTAACATCGCAAACTACCGGAATCATGATCTCCGGATAAGGATCTTTGCCTTCTTTAACTAATTCTGCCGCGGCTTCTAAAATTGCCCGAATCTGCATCGCGCTTACTTCAGGATAAGTTATTCCTAAACGTACGCCGCGATGTCCCATCATCGGATTTGATTCATGTAAACCTTCAGCTCTTTTAGTTAGCTCTTTCATATCGATATTTAAATCTTTGGCTAACTGCTCAAGCTTAGCGGTTTCGCGAGGCACAAATTCATGTAATGGCGGATCCATTAAACGAATCACTACCGGAAATCCATCCATCGCCTCGATCGTTCCCTTAATATCTTTTTTTACAAATGGAAATAATGCATCTAAGGCTTTCTGTCTTTCTTCGGTAGTTTTAGAAACAATCATTTTACGTAATAGAAACAATGGCTGGTCTGAACCTTTGCCGTAAAACATATGTTCAATTCTAAAAAGCCCGATACCTTCGGCTCCAAATTGCAGAGCTTTATACGCATCTTCGGGAGTTTCTCCGTTAGTGCGCACACCTAAAGTTTTAATCGCATCACACATCTTCAAAAATTCTGAAAGAATCGTATTTTCTTCGGAGGCATCCATCATCTGGAGTTGACCGGCATAAACATTACCTTTGGTACCATTTAAGGTAATCCAATCACCTTCTTTTAAGGTTACACCTTCAACCTGGACGGTTTTTTTATCTAGCTCCACATGCATCGTGCTACAGCCAACGATACAGCATTTCCCCCAACCGCGGGCAACTAAAGCCGCGTGTGAAGTCATACCGCCACGCGCAGTAAGAATAGCCTCGGCTACGCGCATACCTTCAACATCTTCGGGGTTAGTCTCTTCACGTACAAGGATTACTTTTTTACCGCTTTTGACCCAATCCACAGCGTCCTGAGAAGAAAAAACAATCTGTCCACAAGCTCCACCCGGACCAGCAGGCAATCCTTTAGCAAAAGGCTTAACCGTAATTTCAGTTTTTGGGTCAATAATTGGATGCAATAATTCATCCAGCTGCGCCGGAGTTACGCGCATGACTGCTAGCTCCTTTTTAATCATTTTTTCTTTAACCATATCCACGGCCATACGTACCGCTGCCGGGCCATTACGTTTGCATACGCGGCATTGCAACATGAAAAGTTTTCGTTTTTCAATGGTAAATTCAATATCGT
>CAYHRM010000072.1:0-6238 GCA_964359035.1 uncultured Planctomycetales bacterium | reverse complement strand
GTAAAGAAAGAGACAGTCGCAAAAAGGCAGCTTTTGCGACAAATTATGACTGTAGGTAAGGTTGCTTATGATCCGGATCTATATGTGGCTCAGGAAGAATATATCCAGTCTTTGAAAACCGCAGAGGCTACGAAAAATAGCGTGCTTGTTTCTGTGTCGGCACAATCAAATTCACTTGCAGATGCATCAAGAAAGAAACTTTTGCTTTTGGGGATGAGCAAAGCAGAAATTGAAGAATTGGCAAAACGCAGGCAAGCACAGGAAAATCTTTATCTTCCGGATTCTTCAGATACGGTTTGGGTTTATTTAACGATATATGAATACGAAATAGGGTTGGTTAAGGTGGGGCAAGAAGTTACGTTAGATGCCAGCTCTTTTCCCGGAGAAGCTTTTCAGGGTAAAGTTGTGGCCATAACTCTGGTATTAAATGTCGAAACTCGTTCTTTGCGCGTGAGGGTAGAGGTGAATGATTCAGAACATAAGCTTAAACCGGAGATGTTTGTTAACGCTAAAATAAATATTGATCTTGGAGAGAGATTGGCAGTTTCGGAAACAACGGTATTAGACACTGGGATAAGAAAGATTGTTTATCTGGCAAAGGATAATGATATGTTAGAGCTTCGCGAAGTTAATTTGGGCCAGAAAGCGCAAGGGTATTATGAAGTTTTAAGCGGTTTAAAAGAAGGGGATATCGTGGTGACAAGTGGGAATTTTCTGGTTGATTCGGAGTCGAGGCTAAAATCCGCCTTGAGTGGACAGTCTCGCCAACATGGCCAATAAGTAAGGATTATCGATGAGAACATTAGTAGAAAAAATAATAGAATATTGCGCGAAGAATAAATTTATAGTTTTTGTGCTGGTGGGCGTCGCTGTTTTCGGCGGCGTATTGGCGCTGAGGAGTTTGCCGCTTGACGCCATACCGGATCTCTCGGATACGCAGGTGATTATCTATTCTCGTTGGGATCGCTCACCCGATATCATGGAAGATCAGGTAACCTATCCCATAATTAGCGCTCTTCTGGGTGCACCGAAGGTTAAGGCGATCAGGGGGTTCTCTGACTTTGGCTATTCGTTCATCTACGTTATTTTTGAAGACGGAACGGATGTCTATTGGGCCAGGTCACGCACGTTAGAATATCTCTCGAAAATAATTCCGCGTCTGCCCCAAGGTGTACAAACAGAACTTGGGCCGGATGCTACAGGGATCGGATGGGTCTTTCAATATGCCCTGGTTGATGAAACCGGAAAGAATTCTTTAGCAGATTTAAGGACATTTCAGGATTGGTATATGCGTTATTACCTTCAGAGCATCCCCGGCGTAGCGGAAGTCGCGCCGATCGGTGGATTTGTAAGGCAATATCAGGTTAATGTTGACCCTAATAAATTATCTTCCTATCGTATTCCGATAATGAAAGTTGTCGAGGCAATCCGCAAAGGCAATAATGACGCCGGTGGCAGGCTAGTTGAGTTTACTGGTGTGGAATATATGGTCAGGGCAAGAGGCTACGCGAAGTCTGTAAAAGATATCGAGGATATAGTGGTAGGTTTAGATGAAAAGGCTGGCGCTCCGGTCCTGATTAAAAACATTGCGATCGTTGCGCTCGGGCCGGATATAAGGCGCGGGGTCGCGGACTTAGACGGAAAAGGCGATGTCGTAGGCGGGATAGTCGTTATGCGCTATGGAGAGAGCGCGTTGGATGTTATCAAAAGAGTAAAGACCAAACTTAAAGAGATTGAACCGAGCTTACCGGAAGGTGTCAAGATCGTTACTACCTATGATCGTACCGAATTGATTAAAGGGTCGATTGATACAATGAATGAAGTCTTAGTGGAAGATTTTTTAATCGTCGCGGCCATGATTTTATTCTTCCTTATGCATATTCCATCCGCTCTCATACCGATAATCTTGATTCCGATAGCGGCGCTGATAGCTTTTATACCATTTTTGGGAATGCGACTTACGGTGAACATCATGTCCATTACTGGTGTGGTGTTGGCCATAGGTGATATGGTAGACGTGGGCGTAGTTATGGTAGAGAATGTTCATACGAAGCTTCATGAGTTATTCACGGGAAAGATAAAGGGTGAGCGTAGCCAGATAATGATTCAGGCAATGAAAGAAGTCGGCCCCACCATATTCTCGGCTCTTCTGGTCACGGTTATCGGGCTTGCGCCTTTATTTACTCTTGAGTCACAAGAGGGCCGGCTTTTCCGGCCGTTGGTGGCAACCCAGATATTCACGATCTTGTGCGCCGCGTTATTGTCGATAACTTTGATTCCTTCATTAATTATGATCTTCCTGCGGAAAGCGAAAGGAAAGTCGCTTGAGGATCACAAGCCTTCGATGGCCATGGCCGGTTATCTAAAAAGTGCGTTGAAGTGGACATTCGCTCACCAGAAGGCTTCATTAATGATATTAATTGCGGCTATCGGATTGACAATTCCCGTTTTCCTAAGTTTGGGTTCAGAATTTATGCCGCCTCTTTATGAGGGAAGCATTCTCTATATGCCTACCACACTTCCCGGTATCTCTGTAACCGAGGCACATAAATTACTTCAAACTCAGGATAAGATTATAAAAAGTTTCCCCGAAGTTGAGAGGGTATTTGGTAAGGCCGGAAGGGTAGAGTCATCTACGGATCCCGCTCCTTTCTCGATGATGGAAACAACAGTGATATTGAAGCCAAAGAATGAATGGAGGAAGAAACCACTCGCTAAATTTATGCCATTTATAAAAATACCTATTTCTTTTGATGAGCTTGTTGAAGAAATGGATAGGGCCATGCAATTTCCCGGCGTTAGTAATGCCTGGACCATGCCGATTAAGGCGCGCACTGATATGCTCACCACAGGCGTGCGTACACCTGTGGGGATAAAGATATTCGGCTCGGATTTAAAAGAGATAGAAAAAATAGGTGAGCATATTGAAATGGTGCTTAAGGAAGTTCCTGGCACTCGCAGTGTCTACGCCGAGAGAACGGCTGTGGGGTATTTTCTTGATTTTAATCTTAAGCGTGAACAGCTTGCTCGTTTTGGTTTAGCCGTTGAAGATGTTGAGATGGTTATAATGTCAGCAATCGGTGGGGAGAATATCACTACTACCATCGAGGGCAGGGAGCGTTATGCGATTAATTTACGTTACCCGAGAGAATTGAGGGATGACCTGGATAAATTGAAGCGTGTTTTAATTCCTACGATGTCCGGCGCACAAGTGCCGTTAGAGCAATTGGCGGATATAAAGATTGCGCTCGGTCCGGCTATGATCAGGGACGAAAACGGCATGCTTTCGGGATATGTATATGTTGACACGGCCGGCCGTGATATAGGCAGGTATGTGCGTGATGCTAAAAAAATTATTAGAGAGAAAGTCAAGCTTGTTCCTGGATATGTGCTCACTTGGAGCGGCCAGTATGAAAATATGGAACGCGTGAAGAAAAGGCTGGGACTTTTTATTCCAATGGCGCTTTTATTTATTTTTATATTGTATCATTTTAATTTTAAATCTGTCATGGCTACTTGTTTAATCATGCTCGCAATGCCATTCACGGCCATTGGGGGGATCTTGGGTATTAAACTTTTAGGATTTAATATGTCCATCGCGGTATGGGCCGGTATGATTGAGGTTATTGGTATAGGCGCGGCTTTATGTGCTTTGGTTATGATATTTTTGAATGAAGCTTATGAGAGGTGGAAAAGAGAAGGAAAGATAAAATCATCTTTAGACGTACGCGCGTTATCTCTTGAGGGCGCAACCCGCGCGCTACGGCCGGCGTTGATGACATGCTCGGCCGACATTTTAGGCCTAATGCCGGCCATGTGGGCGACAGGGATCGGTGCGGAATTCCTAAAGCGTTACACGGCTCCGATAATTTTCGGACTTTTCAGCGCTGTAATCCTAGCTCTGATAGTTATACCGACATTTTACGTGATGTGGAAAGAAGCTTCTATAACCAAACCCCTAAAAGATGCAGAAACGTAAAAACAGCTATTTTAAAACAAAATTGTTATTAATTAAAAGGAGAAAAAATGTTTAACAAAATATTTTTATTTTTAATTGTTTTTAGTTTGTCTTTTGGATTTCGGGGACAGGCGCAGACAGCGGAACACAAAGATATACATGATGTAACGCAGGCCACAATAAAGGAAGTAAAAAACGCAGGCAATAAGAGTTGCCCGGTTTCCGGAGAAAAAGTCGGCCAGGATGGCATGGAGCCGGTGAGTTATGAATATGAAGGTAAAATTTATAATTTCTGTTGCGTTTCATGTATAGATGAGTTTAAAAAAGGCCCGAAGAAATATATTAAAATAGTAGAAGAGGAAATAAAAAATAGTGAGTCCCATGCAGGAAAACATCATTAATGAAAAAAATATCTTTAGTGCAAATTAAGGCAGATGAAAAAGTGAAGATTTTGGAGATTTTAGGTGGATCTAATTTAGAAAGCAGACTATTAAGTATGGGTGTATATAAAGGTAAATCGGTTATTAAGCTTAGCCATATCGGGCTAAGAGGGCCGGTGGTTATCAAAGCCGGAAGAAGTATTCTGGCTTTAGGTCATGGCGTAGCTGAAAAAATAATTATCGAGAGAGAATGATAAAAAAGATTTATTTAATTGGCAATCCCAATGTCGGCAAAAGTGTGGTATTTTCGCGCCTTACCGGTGTTCAGGTAATTTCCTCTAATTATCCCGGTACTACCGTAGAAATTGCTAAAGGCTATTTACGCTTAAATGAAGAAAAGGTGGAAGTGGTGGATTTGCCGGGTACGTATTCCTTGGATCCTACCTCCGCAGCGGAAGAGGTAGCCGTATTTTTATTAAAAGAATTTCCTAAAGAAGAGATTGCGGTAATTAATATCATTGATTCCACTAATTTGGAAAGAAATTTGCTTTTAACTTTACAATTGATCGAGCAGGGTTTTCCGGTAGTTATTTGTATGAACATGTGTGATGATGCTGGCCATCGGGGTGTGCATATTGATATTGCTAAGCTGGAGGAGCTGCTGAAGGCGCCGGTGATTTCGACCTGTGCTTTAACCGGAGTGGGGATTAAATTATTGACGGAGCGGATTAATGAAGTAGCCTCTGTTCCTAAAGGCCAATTTACGCATCAACAACGTTGGTTAGAGATTGGCAAGATAATTGAACAAGTTCAGCGTTTGGAGCATCGGCATCATACTTTTAGAGAGATAATGGAGGATGCTTCGGTGCGTCCGATAACCGGATTGCTAATGGCGGGTGTAATTATTTACGCGGCATTTAAATTTGTGCGTTTTATTGGTGAGGGAATAATTAAGCATATCACTGATCCGATTTTTATAAATATTTATCAGCCGGTGCTTGAGAAAATGTCTTTTTATTGGCAACAAAAAGGCTTCTGGTTTCATTTATTAATTGGCGATTTGATCAATGGCAAAATCGATTTTAAGCAGTCTCTGGGCGTTTTAACTACTGCTCCTTATATTGAGTTCGGAATGGTCTTGCCTTATGTGGTGTCTTTTTATTTTATTCTAAGCCTGCTAGAGGATATTGGGTATCTTCCGCGATTGGCGGTATTACTAGATAATCTTTTGCATCGTTTAGGTTTACACGGTTATGCGGTAATCCCGGTGTTGTTAGGATTTGGTTGCAATGTTCCTGGAATTTTATCTACACGCGTTCTAGAATCAAAGAGGGAGAGATTTATTGCCTCGACAATTATTTCTATTGGTGTGCCTTGTATTCCTTTACAAGCGATGATTTTTGGCCTCTTAGGGAAATTTGGCGGATTTTATGTCGGTGGAGTATATTTGGTATTATTTTCTTTAGTGATTATATTGGGGATAATTTTAAATCGTACATTGTCCGGTTATAGCCCGGAATTTCTCTTGGAGATTCCTCCATATAGATTTCCGCCATTATTTATGCTTTGGAAAAAGCTTTACTTTCGGATTAAAGGATTCTTGGTGGAGGCGTTGCCGGTAGTATTATTAGGAGTTTGCTTTATTAACATCTTACTCTATTATAAATTGTTTGATTTTGTAACGGCTATATTTGCCCCGATTGTTCATGGTTTATTTGGGCTTCCCAAAGAAGCAGTAGTGGCCTTAGCCATTGGTTTTTTAAGAAAAGATGTGGCGGTGGGGATGCTCATGCCTCTTGGTCTTACTGCCAATCAGCTTTTTATTGGCGCCACATTATTGGCAATATCTTTTCCTTGTGTAGCGAGCTTTGTGATTTTGGCCAAAGAGCTTGGTTGGAAA
>CAYHRM010000071.1:0-6545 GCA_964359035.1 uncultured Planctomycetales bacterium | reverse complement strand
CGGGCAATGTATTAATGTCTGTCCGACTGCCGCGTTTATTGAGAAAAATCATACTCAGGAATTATTTGAGAAACTTAATGACCCAACGATAATTAAGATCGCCCAGATTGCTCCATCAGTGCGAGCGGCAATTGGGGAGGCATTTTTTTTGCCGGCGGGGAGACAGATGGAACAAGAGACGGTGGCGGCTTTACGCAGGTTGGGGTTCGATTATGTTTTTGATACTCAGTTTGCTGCGGATTTAACCATTATGGAGGAGGCCAGTGAATTTTTAGAAAGGTTTCAGGGAAAGGGCAAGCTTCCGATGATTACTTCCTGTTCCAGTGCATGGATGAAATGTGTGGAGCAGTTTTATCCGGATCTTTTAGATAATGTTTCCACTTGTAAATCTCCAATGTCGATGATGAGTGCTTTAGTTAAGAGTTATTTTGCGGATAAAATTAAAAAAGATCCCAAGAAAATTTTAAATGTGGCGATTATGTGTTGCACCGCTAAAAAATATGAAGCTAAGCGGCCGGAATTAATGGTTGATGGCTTGCAGAGTACAGATATGGTGATTACAACGCGGGAGATTGCCTGGATGATGAAATCTTCCGGGATTGATCTTTTGCATATTAAAGGTGAAAAATTTGATAAACCAATGGGGCTTTCCAGTGGCGCGGGTGCAATTTTTGGCACTACCGGAGGAGTAATGGAGGCAGCCATTCGCACCGCCTATGAATTATATACCGGGGAAACTTTAATGGATATTGAAATTAATGAAATTCGCGGATTTAAAGGTATCAAAGAGGGAAAATTAATGATCGATGGTAAAGAGGTTCGGGTGGCGGTGGCTCATGGCCTGGGAAATGCTTATGAGTTATTATCAGTAGTGCGCAAAGAACCGGATCGTTATCATTTTATAGAAATTATGGGTTGCCCCGGAGGTTGTATTGGTGGAGGTGGCCAACCCTATGCCGGACTTAATTCTATACCGTTGGATGAAGAATGTTTAAGGCTCCGTGCGGAAGCACTCTATGGTATCGATCGTAATAAAACTATTCGACGCAGTCATGAGAATCCGGATATTCAGAGAATTTATAAAGAATTTTTAGGCCGGCCGTTAAGTGCGGATTCCCATAAGTATTTGCATACGCACTATCGGGCTAAAGAGCCGCGAGGGATTGTTCCGGCTGAAATTCAAGCGCGATAAAATATTTAAAGGGGGTTTAAAAAATGTATTGTGTATGTGGCAATGATGATAAAAGAATAGAAGAATTAAGGATTTATATGAAGGATTTAAAAAGTCGCGCGCGTTCAGATTCGCAATTGATTGCGGTTTTACATAAAGCCCAGGAGCTTTATGGATATCTGCCTCAAAAAATTATGGATGAGGTGGCCGTGATGATGAATATTCCCACGGCGCATATTTGGGGAGTGGCTACTTTTTATCATTACTTTAATCTCAAGCCTAAAGGTAAATATACGATTTCGGTTTGTTTGGGAACGGCTTGTTATGTTAAGGGTGCTGAAGAAATTCTTGAAACTTTAAAGCAGGAACTAAAAATCGGGTTGGGAGAAACTAGCGAAGATAATTTATTTTCTTTACAGGAGACGCGTTGTTTGGGGGCCTGTGGTTTGGCTCCGGTAATGATGGTGGCGGATAAGATTTACGGCGCACTCACCCCTAAAAGGGTAATTGAAGTGATTAAAATGTATCGCAAGCAACCGGATGGAAAGTAATTGTTTTTAAATTAATTGTCAAAACAATTAAGTGGCTGTATAATTCAAACACAAACTCAAGGAGGTGTCCAAGTGGATAAGATATTGATTATTGATGATGATCCGGATTTTGTGGAAGCGATCTCTACTCTTTTGGAAGCCAGGGAATATGCAGTTTTATCGGCTAACAATGGGGCGGATGGTTTTAAAGAGGCCAAGGTCAAGGCACCGGATTTGATATTATTAGATGTAATGATGACACATAAAAGTGAAGGGTTTGATGTTGCGCGGAAATTAAAAGAAGATAAAGCTACTCAGAATATCCCGGTAATTTTAGTCACGGGTATTCGTAAAGACATGAATCTTCCTTTTGGTTTTGATCCGGATGCAAATTGGCTTCCGGTAAGTACAGTGATCGAGAAACCGGTAAAACCAGAAGCTTTACTAAAAGCGGTAGCTGAAGCGCTCAAGAAGTAAAATAAATATTATTGTTTACCTGCGGGCAAGGAGCAAGAGGCTCTGAACTCAAGGGGGGAAGAATTTTGATTATCCCTACCTTTTTGCAGGAAAATTTTGCAGAAGGATAGGGATAATTTTTTTAAGGTGGAGAGAATGGAAAAACGTTTAGGTTTTGTAGGAGTAATTATTCATAATCGCAAAAAAGCAGCTCCGGAGGTAAATAATATTCTAACTGAGTTTGGGGATTTAGTGATGGGGCGTATGGGTATTCCGCATCTACTAAAAGAGTTAAGCGTGATTGTGGTAATTGTGAATGCGACCACTGATGAATTAGGTGCTTTGACCGGTAAGTTGGGTAAGGTGGCCGGAGTTTCAGTAAAGTCAGCATTAAGCAAGGTTGAATAGTTAGCGGGTCCTGTCTTGGGTATTTTCTGGCGCTGACGCGCTGCGAAAACACCCAAGCCACCCGCTAATAAAATGGGAGCTTTATGAAATATATAAATGAAGAAAGAATAAATAATTTATTAACTGATACTGCCAAGTTGAATGATGGTCAGCTGGATATTATTCTGGATAAGGCTAAATCGCTTAAGCGCTTAACGCTGAAAGAATCTGCTGCCTTGCTTTCGGTTAAGGATCCCAAATATATTCAAAAAATATTTGCCGCGGCTAGTTTTGTCAAAGATGCCATTTATGGAAGAAGGGTAGTGCTTTTTGCGCCACTTTATATTAGTAACCTTTGCGCCAATAATTGTCTTTATTGTGCTTTTAAATTGGATAATCAAGAAATTAAGCGGAAAGCCTTAACTGTTACTGAGATTGATCAACAAACTAAATGGTTACTGGGTCGCGGCCATAAGAGGATTTTGATGGTTTGCGGAGAAGAAGCGCCGCATGGAAAATCAAATATAGATTATTATACCGAAGCGATGAAGGCGATTTATGCAGCAGCGGTGGGTCAACATAAAATAAAAAGAGTTAATGTTAATTGTGCGCCGCTGGATGTTAATGAATTTAAACAACTTAAGGCTGCGGGCATCGGAACTTATCAAATTTTTCAGGAAACTTATCATGAGCAAACTTATCGACAGATGCATCCGAGCGGGCCAAAAAGTGATCCGGATAACCGCTTGGATGCCGTTGATCGTGCTTTTAACGCGGGGATTGATGATATTGGAATCGGCGCTTTGTTTGGTCTTTATGATTATCGATTTGAAACCTTAGGCCTGCTTTGTCATATTGAACATATGGAAGAAAAATTTAAGGTCGGGCCGCATACGATTTCTGTGCCGCGCATTGAGCCGGCAGAAGGCTCGAAATTATCTTTAAATCCACCTTATAAAATTTCTGATAATGATTTTAAAAAAGTGGTGGCGATTTTAAGGCTTTCTGTGCCTTATGCTGGAATAATTATGTCGACTCGTGAAAATGCTCTGATGCGTGATGCTTTACTGAGTTTGGGAGTTTCTCAGGTTAGCGCTGAATCTAATACTTCTCCCGGAGGATATTCTGTCGATAGTCAAGCGAAAGCAGGTGGACAATTTTCTCTTGGCGATCAGCGTAGCTTGGATGAAATTGTGGGGGCGCTAATTGCTTATGATTATATTCCTAGTTTTTGCGCTGCTTGTTATCGCATGGAGAGAACCGGTGAAGCTTTTATGCAATTAGCTAAGCCCGGGACGATTAAAGGTAAATGCAGCATGAACGCTTTAATTACTTTGCAAGAATATCTTGATGATTTTGCATCGGAGTCGGTTAAGCAAACAGGTTATAAAATGATCGGCCGCTATTTTAAGCAGCTAGAACCTTTAGAGCAAAATAAGTTGAAAATTTTCTTTGCGCATGTTGCGCAAGGGGTAAGGGATGAGTATGTTTAATCTTGCAGAGCTTTTGAATAGGATTTATGCCGCTGAGCTACCTCTCCTTAAGGATTTAGAGCAGGTTTTATCTTTAGAGAATCAGATAGAATTAGATCAGTTGTTTAGTTTTGCCGATAATGTGCGGGAAGAATTCTGTGGTGATGGGATTTTCTTGCGCGGGATTATTGAATTTTCTAATTTTTGTGATAAAGAGTGTTTTTATTGCGGGTTAAATAAAAATAATTGTCACCTTAGCCGTTATCGGATGAGTCAGGAGGAGATATTTAAGAGTGTTGAGCATTTAGCCTCTTGCAACATTAAGACGGTAGTTTTGCAATCTGGAGAAGATCAGGCTTTAGATGTTTTGTGGTTGGCCCAGATAATTCATCAGATAAAATCAGAATTTAATTTGGCGGTTACTCTTTCCGTGGGGGAAAGAAGTTTAAATGATTATCGGCTTTGGAGGCAAGCTGGAGCAGACAGATACCTGCTTAAGATGGAGACTATAGATGAAGATTTGTATACCTGGATGCATCCGCAGATGAGTTTTTCGCAGCGTCTGCATTGTTTATATATTTTGCATAAATTAGGTTATCAGGTTGGCTCAGGCAATATGATTGGCCTTCCCGGGCAGAGTTTAAAAACTATTGCTCAGGATATTTTATTTTTTAAACAGGGTAATTTTGACATGATTGGTATTGGCCCATTTATTCCGCATCAGGATACCCGGTTTGCTGGGCGGAGCACAGGCCAGGCCGTACTTACTTTAAAAACTATTGCTCTTACTAGGATGGTTACTAGAAATGCGCATATTCCTGTCACGACGGCTTTAGGCAGCTTGGATAAAGATTATCGAGCGGAGGGATTAAAATGCGGAGCCAATATTTTGATGCCAAATTTCACACCAATGCCTTATCGTAAACTTTATCAGATTTATCCAGGTAAAAAATGTATTGATGAACCGGCGAGTGCTTGCAATTTTTGTTTAGATGGGGTGGCTAAAGATATTAATCGGCATATAGATTATGCTCAAGGTGATTCGTTAAAGTTAAAGCAGGTGGATTTAAATGTATAAAACACCCTCAAGTAATCGGCTGCATATTGGGATATTTGGTAAAAGAAATACCGGTAAGTCTAGTTTAATTAATGCGGTTACCGGCCAGGATACGGCGATTGTTTCTGAGGTCGCTGGAACAACCACTGATCCGGTGTATAAGGCGATGGAGATTCTACCTATTGGACCATGTATGCTGATTGATACTGCGGGCATTGATGATCAGGGAATTTTAGGAGAAGAAAGAGTCAAGCGTACTTTAGTGGTTTTAAGAAAGACTGATTTAGGTTTGATTGTAGTAACCCCAGATACTGTTATTGATGATTTTGAAGAAGAGTTGGTTAAGACATTTCAAAAAAAGAAATTACCGTTTTTATTTGTGATTAATAAATGTGAGTTAACCTCAAAAGTGGCAGAGAATTATTTAGAAGCCAATAAATTTTCGTTTATAAAAGTAAGTTCTAGGACTAAACAGGGTATTTTGGATTTGAAAACGAAGATTATACAGATGGCTCCTGGCCATTGGTCACCCATTCCCTTGGTTGGCGATATAATTAAGGCTAAAGACATAGTTGTTCTGGTCTGTCCTATTGATAGCGCTATGCCGCAAGGCCGATTAATTTTGCCTCAGGTGCAGGTTATGCGCGATTGTTTGGATAATAATGCTATGGCTTTAGTGACTAAAGAAACCGAACTATTGGATTGTCTTAAGGCACTTAAAAGTAAACCGCGTTTGGTGATTACAGATTCCCAGGTTTTTCAAGATGTGCGCGAGATGTTGCCAATAGATTTACCTTTAACCTCTTTTTCTATTGTTTTTGCTAGGCATAAAGGTGATCTTAATGCCTATCTTCGGGGGATAACTGTTTTGGAAGAGTTAAAAGACGGTGATGAGATTTTGATTGCTGAGGCCTGCACGCATCATATTCAACCGGAAGATATTGGGCGTACTAAAATTCCTACTTGGTTGTTGAATTATACTAAAAAAGATTTACACTATGAAGTAGTTGCCGGAGGGGATTTCCCGGAGGATTTAAGCTGTTATAAGTTGATTATCTCTTGTGGTGGCTGCATGGGCAATCGAGCTGAGATTCTGCATCGGATTGAAAAAGCCCAGCAGGCAAATGTTCCAATTACTAATTATGGAATATTGATGGCTTATCTTTGTGGTATTCTAGGACGGGCCGTGGCTCCGTTTAGGGATGGGTTAGTTAAGCTGGATTTAAATAAGATAAAACTTGACAAAAATGGTGTTTAGTAATAATATGCCTTTGTTTTTGAGACAGCAAAGGACAGTGACGTCCGAAATTCATCGGGCGTCTTTTTTTTATTGAGGCCACAACTTATGGAGCGATAGCGAACATAAGTTGTATGGCCGAAATAATCCCGCTGCTTGGGAAGCAAGACAAAGCAGCGGGGTACAATCAAATGCATAAAATTTAGGCAAAATTAGATATGAAAATACTCAATAA
>CAYHRM010000070.1:0-6634 GCA_964359035.1 uncultured Planctomycetales bacterium | reverse complement strand
CTAGCACGAAATAAGTGCCGAAAATCTTCAAATTGTGCCTCCAGCAAAAGCCAGAAAGCTAAAGTTAAATTTTGTTATAAATTTCTTGACAAAAGATACTAATATGGTATCATTAACCATAATCTAAAGGGGGTGATTAAGCGTGAATGTAACGATTAGGTATATGCTCAGAGCAGTAGCTCATTGTAAAGAGGGTTGCAGTAGATTGTCCTGGGTACGACGTAAAACTGCCCTTTGTTTTTAGAGGTTAATAATTTAGGAGATTAAGATTAATGAAGTTGATTACCAGAAAAACTGATTATGCATTGCGGGCAATTTGTTATATTGCTAAACAAGGTAAAGTTGTGACAGTAAGTGAACTGGTCAAGGGCTTGGGGGTTCCGCGGTCGTTTATACGTAAAATTTTACAACAATTAAGTAAAAAGAAAATATTGGCATCTTATAAAGGTCAGTTTGGTGGATTTAAATTAAAGATACTTCCTAAAAAAATTCTTGTCATTCAGATTATGCGTATTTTTCAGGGGCAAGTGGGCTTAAATGGCTGTTTTTTAAAGAAAAATATTTGTCCGAATAAAGGAAAATGTATTTTAAGGAAAAAAATTCATTTGATTGAGGATAGTGTAATTAAGCAGTTGGAAAAAATTAATATTGCTTCTTTAGTTTGAGGGGATAATTATGTCTAAAAGAAAAATAATTTTAATTGATGAAGATAAATGTAATGGTTGTGCTTTGTGTATACCTAACTGCCCGGAAGGGGCGATTCAGATTATTGATCAAAAGGCGCGTTTAATCAGTGATCTATTTTGTGATGGTTTGGGCGCTTGTATTGGACATTGCCCGCAAGGAGCAATTACCATCGAAGAAAGAGAAGCGGTAGCTTACGATGAAAATAAGGCCATGGCTAATATTGTTAAACAGGGGCCCAATGTGATTAAAGCTCATTTAAAACATCTTTCAGAGCACAACGAATTAATTTATTTAAAGCAAGCGCAAGATTTTCTTAAAGATAAAAAAATAAATGTTGTTTTAGATGTGGCTGGTGGTTGCCCGGGTTCAAGGCCGGTGGATCTTAGAAAATCGCCGACAACTAAAAATATTTCGGTAAGTCAATCTCAAGCGTCAGAGCTTACTCAATGGCCAGTACAACTAAGTCTTCTTCCTACGCATGGGCTGTATTTTACGGATGCGCATCTTTTGATCTCTGCGGATTGCGTGCCTTTTGCTTATGCCAATTTTCATCAAGATTTGTTAAAAGGTAAGATGTTGATTGTGGGCTGTCCGAAGTTAGACGATCTGTCATTATATCGAGAAAAACTAGAGAAAATTTTTACCAATAATGAAATTAAAAGCGTAACTTATGCGCATATGGAGGTGCCTTGCTGTTTTGGCTTGTTGCCGATAATTAAGGAAGCGATCATTAGCTCAGGCAAGAAAATACCATTTGCCGACGTGACCATTACGATTAAAGGAGAAAAAGTTTGATGTTTAATCATTGTCCGGGTCAGGATAGCCGCAAGGCTCAAGCAGAAAGCATAACTTGTTCTAATTGCGGATATGTGGCGGAAATTTTTTCTGATGAAATTCAGGTTAAATGTGCGCAGTGTAAGAATCTGATCTGCAAAGAAAGATTGCCCACTTGCGTAAGTTGGTGTAAAGCCGCTAGAGAATGTATTGGTGAAGAAAAATGGAAACAGTTTAATAATAAATAAACTAAGGGAGGCTTAAAATGTTTTGCTATCAATGTGAACAAACAGTTAATGGTACAGGTTGTACTAAGCAAGGAGTATGCGGTAAAAATGAAGATATTCAGAGTTTGCAGGATACTCTTTTATATGGCCTAAAAGGTATTGCCGCTTATGCTTATCATGCTCGGGAATTAGGAGTGTTTGACCCGCAGGTGGATGCTTTTATGCATGAAGCACTTTTTAAAACCGTGACCAATGTTAGTTTTGACCTAAATCAATATTTAGAATTAGTTTTAAAGTGTGGCGAAACCAATTATAAGGCTTT
The DNA here is from genome assembly GCA_964359035.1 of uncultured Planctomycetales bacterium. Lineage (GTDB taxonomy): Bacteria > Omnitrophota > Gorgyraeia > Gygaellales > Profunditerraquicolaceae > UBA6249. The sequence continues at coordinate 4,624 of CAYHRM010000070.1, read as the reverse complement.
AGAGATGTTGGATAAAGCTCATACGCAGAGATTTGGTAATCCGGTTCCTGTGCAAGTAGAGACGGGGACCAAGGCGGGTCCGGGAATTTTAATTACCGGTCATGATTTATTGGATCTTTACGAGTTACTTAAGCAAACTGAGGGTACGGGAATAAATATTTATACGCACAGCGAGATGCTTCCGGCGCATGGTTATCCGGAATTAAAAAAGTTTAAACATTTGGTAGGCAATTATGGATCAGCTTGGCAGGATCAGAAAAAAGAATTTAATGCTTTTAGCGGCGCACTGTTAGCGACTACTAACTGCGTATTAATTCCTCCGGAAAATACTAATCTGGATTGGCTATTTACGATTGGAATTACCGGGGTAGCCGGAGCAACGCATTTAAAAAGTCGGGATTTTACAACTTTGATTCAAAAGGTTAAATCTTTACCCTCTTTACCGGAAGCCCCCGGAAAAAAGATCTGGACGGGTTTTCATCACACATCGGTATTAGGCCTGGCGGATAAAATTGTGAGTGCCGTTAAGGCGGGTAAAATTAAGCATTTTTTCTTAATCGGTGGTTGCGATGGGGCTAAGCCTGGGCGTAATTATTATACTGAATTTGCGGAAAAAGTTCCCCAGGACTGTGTTATTTTAACTTTAGCTTGCGGAAAATATCGTTTTAATAAGTTAGATTTTGATGAAATTGACGGAATTCCTAGATTGATTGATCTGGGTCAATGCAATAATGCTTATTCAGCGGTGCAGATTGTGGTGGCTTTAGCCAAAGCTTTTGGTTGCGGAGTAAATGATTTACCGGTGACTCTGGTGCTTTCCTGGTTTGAGCAAAAAGCAGTTGCCATTCTGTTGTCTTTGTTGTATCTTAGTATCAAAGGCATCTATATTGGACCAACCCCACCAGCGTTTATTAGTAAGAATGTATTTAGTGTTTTACAGGATAAGTTTGATCTAAAGTTAATTAGTACTCCGGATGAAGATTTAAAGAAAATATTGAAGAAATAAAGAGGGGGTAGGGTGATGGCAGATTTAAGAGATTTATTACAGAATGCTGATTGGAAAACTGAAAAACATGTACCGGTGATTGAAGGCCCGGATCAAATTGGTAAGGGGCAGGTTTTAGAAGTTAAGGTGAGTGTAGGAAAACAGATTGTCCATCCTAATACTACTGAGCATCACATCCGGTTTATTGAGCTGTATTTTCTGGCTGCCGGCGAAAAATTTCCTTATCAATTAGCGCGTTTTGAGTTTAATGCGCACGGAGAGTCTGCGCAAGGGCCAAACACTAGTACGATATTTTCTGAACCTAAAGCAACTCTATCTTTTAAGACTGAAAAAAGCGGAACAATTATGGCTACAGCTTTTTGTAATATTCATGGACTTTGGAGAAGTGAAAAGGAAATTAAAGTAGGATAACCAAGAGGAGAGTAAAATGGATAAAAAATTAGAAAAAACTTTTAATGATCAGATTAAGCATGAACTTCATTCGGCCTATATTTATTTGGCGATGGCAGCGTATTTTGAAACTAAGAATTTGCCAGGATTTGCACATTGGATGAAGGTTCAGTATAAAGAAGAGGTAGCGCATGCGATGAAAATATTCGAATTTTTAAATTACCGGGGAGTAAGAGTTTTGTTGCAGGCGATTCCGCAGCCTACTTTGGAATTTAGTGCTAGCCTGGAGGTTTTTGAGGAAACTTTAAAGCATGAGCAGAAGGTGACTAGCCTGATTAATGCTTTGTATGAATTAGCTAAGAAAGTAAATGATCATGCTGCGGTGGTATTTTTACAATGGTTTGTTAGCGAGCAGGTGGAAGAAGAGAAAAATGCTACCGTAATAGTTCAAACCTTGAAGATGATTAAATCTGAAGGCGCGCCATTAATTATGTTGGACCGGGAATTAGCTAGAAGAGAATAACGTTAGTTAACCAGACGGAGGGCCTTATGTGTACACTAAGATTAGTGCATTTGTTGGCGATCGTACCAATTGCAATGTTGTTAACGGTAAGTTTTTTTGTGCTTTTTACGTTGAGTAAAATTGAAGAAAAAGCGCTTAAGGCTTTTGGTTATATCGTGGTGGGTTTTCTTTGGTTGGCGACGCTGGTGGTTTTTTCGGGTGCAGTTTATAAAATGACTCAGGGGCCTAGGCCGATGAAAAGCATGATGCAGCAAAAGATGAAAATGGATTGCATGTCGAAAATGATGCAAAAAGATAATTCATCAGGTATGATCATGTCGGATAAAGGGCCCATGGTTAAAGCTGAAGGCAATAAAGGAATTGTTTCTAAGACGAAATAATAAGGAGGGGGTAAATGAGCAAATATAAATGTTTAGTTTGTGGCTATATTTATTATCCGAGCGCCGGAGATCCGGAAAATGGAATTGCTCCCGGGACTAGTTTTGAAGATTTACCGGATAGCTGGGTTTGTCCGGAATGCGGAGTAGGCAAGGATCAGTTTGAAAAGGTAGTTTAAATAAGCCCCTGTGGGCAAGGATAAAATAATGGCTAGAATAGTTACTTTTAAAGGGGCTCCTTTGGCCTTAATCGGCAAGCCGGTTAAGGTTGGTGGACGAGCTTTTGATTTTAAACTTATCGCTCAGGATTTAAAAGTAGTGAAGTTGTCGGATTTTAGCGATAAAATCAAAGTGATTAATTTTTTTCCTTCACTAGATACGCCAGTTTGTGATTTACAGGTTAAAGAATTTAATCAAAAAGCTGTTGGGCTTAGTTCGCAGGTAGTGGTGATCGGAGTAAGCAAGGATTTGCCTTTTGCTCAAGCTCGTTTTTGTTCGGCTAATGAAATCAAGAATGAAATCGTGCTTTCGGATTATCGGTTTAATTCTTTTGGTTTAAATTATGGTTTTTTAATTAAAGAATTAAATCTTTTAGCTCGGGGGACAATTATCATTGATCAACGTCAACGGATTAGATATATTCAAGTGGTTGATGAAATTACGCATTCAGTTAATTTTAATGAGGTTTTTAGCGCGCTTACGGATCTATCCAAGGTTTAAAATATATGCCCGCCGAAATTATTGCTAAAATAAAAGAAGTTATTCAGCGCAACTATAATGTTAAGAGTATTCGTCTGGAAATTCCCGGGGTTTTAGATTTTAAAGCTGGTCAATTTCTTTCGGTTAAGTTGCAGAATAATCCTCAATTAAAAAGATATCTTTCCATTTCTAGCTCACCCACTGAATTAGGCTATCTGGAGTTTACTAAAAAATTAACTGAAAGCGATTTTTCTAAAAGTTTAAATAATTTAGCTGCAGGCGATCAGGTAACTATCCAGTATCCATTTGGAAAATTTGTTTTAGATGAAACTTTCCCCAAGATTGCTTTTTTATCCGGGGGTATCGGGATTACTCCTATCCGGAGTATTTGTAAATATGTGGTGGATAAAAATTTAGGGTTAGATATAGTTTTGGTTTATGCTAATCGTTCGGTTAAGGATGTAGTTTTTAAGGATGATTTTGATGCGCTAGTGAAAAGTTACTCGGCTTTAAGGGTGGCGCATGTATTATGTGAAACTGAACCCGGATTTGCGTGCACGGTTGGCCGGATTAATTCGGAAGTAATTAAAAACGAAATTCCGGATTATCGGACAAGAAAATTTTATCTTTGTGGTCCTCCACAAATGGTGGAGGCAATGCGTAAAATGTTAGCCGAAGATTTAGGATTACCCGTTGAAAGAATAGTAACGGAAAATTTTCAAGGTTACTAAGGATAACGACTATGGCAGCAATAAAAATATTACCTAATATTTATTCGGTGGGAGCGGTGGATTGGAAGGTGCGTAATTTTCATGGGCATACCTATACTACCCAAAGAGGCTCCTCTTATAATGCTTATTTGATTATTGATGAAAAAATTGCGCTCATTGATACGGTTTACGGACCTTTTTCTCATGAATTAATTTCAAATATTCAAGAAATTATTCCTCTTTAAAAAATAGATTATATCATTGCTAACCATGTGGAGACGGATCATTCGGGGGCATTGCCTAGTCTGATGCCGCTTTGTCCGAAGGCTAAAATTTTTGGCACGGCCAAATGTAAAGAAGGGCTTTATAAACATTATTATCAAAATTGGGATTTTCAGACAGTTAAAACTAATGACGAACTAAAATTAGGAGTGCGGACCTTAAAATTTATTGAAGCTCCGATGATCCATTGGCCGGATAGCATGTTTACCTATTGTCCGCAGGATGCTTTGCTTTTGCCTAATGATGCTTTTGGCCAGCATTTTGCCTCTAGCCAAAAGTTTGACGATCAGGTTGATCAATCTGCTTTAATGGAAGAGGCGGAAAAATATTACGCTAATATTCTTTGGCCGCTGGGAGGGATAATTCTTAAAAAGATTCAAGAAGTTGGAAAGCTAAATATTCCGATTAAAATGATTGCACCTAGTCATGGGATTATTTGGCGCAAGGATCCCGGGAAAATAATTAATTCCTATGTCTCTTGGGCCAAGGGAGAAACAAAACAAAAAGTGGTGATTGTTTATGAAACAATGTGGGGAGCAACCGTTCAGATGGCCAATAAAATTGCTCAAGGGTTGACGGCTGCCGGAGTAGATGTTAAGCTTTACGATGTGGCTGAAAGTGATCGTAAGGAAATAAT
>CAYHRM010000069.1:0-6776 GCA_964359035.1 uncultured Planctomycetales bacterium | reverse complement strand
GATTGTTTTGGCTCTGATTTTTCACCAACGTAGCTGGTGCTGTCTTTGTCCTATCGGCTCTATGGCTAATTGGGTAGGAAGGCAGAAATATTCATTAAGAATTGATTCTGGTTTATGCACCGACTGCGGGCTTTGTTATAAGGTTTGCCCCATTCAGATAGCTCCATATAAGTTCAAAAAAGAAGGTTTTGAAACGGTAAAAGACGGGGATTGCCTAAAATGCAGGCTTTGTATATCGGCATGCCCTAAAAAGGCATTAAGTTTGAATGATGATGAATTAAAACAGAGGAGGTGAAAAATGAAAATAGGGGTTATAATCTCAAGTAATGATACAGAAACATGCTGGAATGCGTTTCGTTATGCTAATTTTTCTCTTGGCCAGAAAGATGAAGTTAAGGTATTTTTAACTGGTAAAGGCGTTGAGTATCAGAAAATTAGTAATGAGAAATTCAATACTATTGAGCAGGCGGAAAAGTTTCTGCAATTAGGCGGGAAGATACTTGCTTGTGGAACATGCATTAAATCTCGTAATCAGGAAGACAATAAGATGTGCCCCATTAATACGATGAAGGATATGTATGAAATCATCAAAGAAAGCGACAAGGTTATTACCTTCTAAATCATGCCAAAAAACTTCTACTTAACATCTTTTTAGTTCACTAGCCAAAGAATCTGTGGTAAAATTAATCAATTCAGAGTTTTTTCACCCTTACACATCTTTTGATTTTTTGTATTTCTTGAACACAAAGGCAAATTTTGACCGCACCAAAATTTGCCTTTGTGTTAGCGTTTCTCTAAGTGTTAATCGCAAGAGGCGCGGTATCCCGCGACACCAAATTGTTTTTATTTAGGGAGCGGGAAGCGGACGAACCCTTATAAACTTTTTGTTCTTTGGTTGTAATAGCTTGTCGGTGAGGACGCTGGTGCTGCAGCCGCCCCCACCCGGCTGCAGCACCAGCTGCGCCGCACACGCAATAAAATTAGCTGGAAGCCGGCCGGCCAAGGCCGGCGCCAAGTGAGGCTTTGCCCCAGCAAAGCCGAACGGTAAATAACAAGATACGGGAGCCGCCCAAGCGGCGGTGCATACTGATAAAATATATTATTAGTTAGGTATGCTGAAAAATTGTTCGTACACAACGATATGCACACCGAAATATATTTTTTTAATAAAGGAGTATAAAGGATGGATATGGCTTTTGGATTAACTTTTCCTGGAGCGCTACAGGATGAGAGTATAATTTGTGATCTTTGTAAGAAGTTTGAGATTAATTTGAAAATTATTGAAGCCTCTTTTTCTATGGAGGCTGGTTGGGCAATACTACAAATTGAAGGTCAAGAAGAAGAGATTAAACGTGCTTTTGCTTACCTGTCAGAAAAAGGCGTAAAGGTTCAGCAGATTCAGATAAATAAAGAATAATATTTTCTAACCATGGCTTATACTGTTTTTGCCTTAAAATGGCGTCCGCAGGATTTTGAAAGCATTATTGGACAAGACCATATTGTTGGCACTTTAAAAAATGCTATTCAAAAAGATCGTCTTGCTCATGCTTATCTTTTTGCCGGGCCAAGAGGTGTAGGCAAGACATCAACCGCGCGCATTCTGGCTAAAGCGCTTAATTGTAAAGAAGGGCCTACTCTAAAACCTTGTCAAAAATGTCCTTCTTGTTCGGAGATAAACCAGGGCCGATCGCTGGATGTGATTGAAATTGATGGTGCGTCTAACCGCGGTATTGACGAGATTAGGGCTTTGCGTGAGAATGTAAAATTTTCTCCAACGTGCGGTAAATATAAAGTTTATATTATTGATGAGGTACATCAGATAACAGCCGATGGTTTTAATGCTTTACTTAAGACGCTGGAGGAACCTCCGAATTTTGTAAAATTTATTTTTGCCACTACTCATCCGCAAAAGGTTATCCCAACAATTATTTCCCGTTGTCAGCGTATGGATTTTCGCAGGATTACGGTAATTGAAATTATTGCTCAACTTGAAAAAATTGTTCGTCAGGAGAATATCGTTGTGGATAAAGAGGTGCTGGCGGCGGTGGCCAGAAGTAGTGATGGTTCATTGCGGGATGCTGAATCTGTTTTAGATCAGCTGGTCTCTTTTTCTAAAGGAAATATTTCTTTAAAAGATACGATCTCTGTTTTAGGCATGGTGGAGCAGGATGTTTTGTTTGCGCTTACCGACAAGATAATTAAAAAAGATCCGGGAGCGGCTTTAAAACTTTTTAGTGAAATTATTGATGATGGTAAAGATCCCGGCGTGTTTCTGGTTAATCTGATTGAGCATTTTCGTAATTTAATGGTGGCTAAAGTTTCTCAAGGTGATTCTAAATTGGTGGATTTACCGCAGGAGATCTGTGATCATTTATTTAAGCAGGGCCAGTTAATGAGCCTAGAGGAGATTTTTACGGCTTTTAATATTTTAATTGCTACGCAGGAGATGACTAAGCGTTTGGATTCTCAGCGCATACCATTGGAGATAAGCTTAGTTAGGCTAGCGCATAGTCGTTTAGATGGTCGTGCCAGCGTAGCGGTAAAGCAGGTTTTGCCTGCTGATAACCAAAGTCTTAAGCTTTCGCAAAATTTAACTAGAGCGACAACTGAACCAAAAACTGCAAGTTTACTTTCTGAAAAAAAAGAACCGCCTCAGCCGGCCTCAGAAGAAATAATTAAAAATATGCCTGGGCAGATTGTTTCTGTTTCTTTAGAAAGTATAAAAGATGCCTGGAGTAGTATTGTAAATAATTTATCTAAAATTAAAATGTCAGTATCTACCTATTTAAGTGAAGGGGAGCCGACGAAAGTGCAAGGGGACTTGATTACGGTAGCTTTTCCTAAGAGTTGTTCTTTGCATAAAGAGTCTTTGGATAGAAAAGAAAATAAGATAATGGTTGAAAAAGCTGCTTCTGAATTATGTAATGCGGATTTAAGGGTAAATTTTATTTTAGTTGCAGAAATGAAGCAGAATACCGATGCGCGTAGTAATCCATTTGTTAAATCTGCTTTGGAGATGTTCGGAGGAAGGGTGGTAAAAGAGAGTTAATGGCTAATTATACGGCATCCATAGAAAAACTAATTGATTGTTTAATCAAGTTGCCTGGTATTGGCCGGCGCAGCGCTGAGCGTATTGTAGCTCATGTTTTAGGAGCTTCCAAAGAAGAAATTAAAATTTTAGCGGAGTCTTTATCTAAGGTAAAGGAAAGTGTGCGTTCATGTCAGATTTGTAATAATTTTAGCGAAGAAGAGACTTGTAAGATTTGTCAGGATCTGAGCCGGCAAAAGGATATTGTTTGTGTAGTTGAGAAACCCAGTGATGTTACGGCCATTGAGAAGGCGGGTAATTTTCATGGTTCTTACCATGTTCTTTTAGGTTCGATATCTCCACTGGAAGGAAGAGGCCCGAGTGATTTAAAGATCGACGGGTTGATTCAGAGAATAAAACAGAATAGTCTTAAAGAAATAATTATTGCTACTGATGCAGACACGGAGGGGGAAACTACCGCTATGTATTTGACGAAATTACTTAAGCCCCTAGGTGTGCATTTAAGCCGCATTGGCCTAGGGATACCTGTAGGCTCGAATTTAGAATATGCTGATGCTACAACCCTTTCAAAGTCCTTAGAATCTCGCCGCACAATTTGATTTCATCAAGATATTAATAGTTTGATGGAGTCATCCTGAGGCGAAGCCGAAGGATCTTACAAATCAATTAAGATGATTAATATTACGAATCTTTCAAAAAATTATGGGTCTAAGGTTCTTTTTAAGGATGTTTCTCTGAGCATTAATCAAGGAGAGAAGATTGGTTTGATTGGGCCAAATGGCACCGGTAAGAGTACGTTATTTTCTTTAATTTTGCAGGAGATTGAAACTTCACAAGGCCAGGTAAGATTAAATAAGGGTGTGCATATTGGCTATCTTCCACAAGAGGCAAGCTTTACATCGCAACGTACGGTATTGGCGGAGTTAACAGAAGGCGATGAACGGATCATGCGTTTTAAAAAAGAAAAAGAAACTTTGGAATCGGCTAATGCGGCCGGGTCAAACCGTTATGGCGAGATTTTGCATGACTTGGAAACTTTAGGTTTTTTTGAGTTGGAGCATAAGGCTAAAAAAATTCTTTCCGGGTTAGGTTTTAAAGAAAATGATTTTGATCGCCCGATCGTGCAGATGAGCGGAGGCTGGCAGATGCGCGCGCTTTTAGCTAAATTGCTTACTTATCATTATGATCTTTTGCTTTTGGATGAACCGACTAACTATTTAGATTTAAATGCGGCTTTGTGGCTTAAGGATTATTTGGCAGGTTTCCGGGGTACTTTTATTATGATTTCCCACGACAGGGCTTTTTTGACGGATGTAACCAATTATACATTGATTTTGGAAAATGGCGCGATAACTAAAGTACATGGTAATTATGAACACTACGAAGAAATAAAAGCACAGAAGCGCACGCATTTGATCAAGCAATCTAAAGAGCAGGATAAAAAGATAGAGCAGTTGGAAAAATTTGTGGCTAGGTTTCATGCCCAGCCGAATAAAGCCGCTTCTGTGCGCGCTAAGCGCCGGGTTTTAGAAAAAATGGATGAGGAAAAAGTAATCTTGCCGCCTGACCTTCGGCAGAGCATTGGTAATTTTACTTTTCCGCAGACGCGTCGCTCTGGCCATCGAGTGATTAAGTTAGAAGGGGTGGCTAAATCTTATGGAGATATTCGGGTTTATGAAGGGCTGGATTTTGAAATAACCCAAGGAGAAAAAGCAGTTTTAGCCGGTGAAAATGGGGCAGGTAAATCTACTTTATTAAAAATATTAGCCGGAATTGTAGAGATAGATAGTGGTAATAGAGCCTTGGGGCATAATGTGGATATTGGGTATTTCTCTCAGACGCGGACGGATGTTTTAAATATTGAAAATACTGTTTTGCAGGAGGCTTACAGCGCTGCTCCGGGTTATACGACGGAAGAATCCGTTCGGACTATTTTAGGTGCGTTTTTATTTAGCGGTGATGATGTGGAAAAAAAGGTTAAAGTGCTTTCGGGAGGGGAGAAAAGCCGGCTTATTTTGGCTAAACTTTTGATTAATCCGCCGAATTTTTTACTTTTGGATGAACCGACTACGCATTTGGATGTAGATGCGGTTGATGCTTTGGTTCGGGCGCTTAAAAATTATGAAGGGACAATTGTATTTATTAGTCATGATATTTATTTTGTAAGCGCAGTAGCTAATAATGTTTTTGAAGTTAAATCCGGTTTGATTAGAAAATTTCCCGGGACATTTGATTATTATCTGGAGAAGCGTGATACTTTAACAGATACAGAAAGAGCGGTTAGGTCTAAGTCAAAACCCGTTAAACAGGTCGATGAGGTTAAGGATAAGGCTAAAGAAGACGAACAATTGCGTAAGAGTCAGGAGAAAAAACGCAAAAACAATAATTCCGTAATTCGTGATACGATTAATAAAATTTTAAAGAAAAAGGAAGATTTAGAGCTGGAAAGTTATGCTAAAGCGCGTGCTTTGTCTAATCCGCATTTTTATCGTGATGAGGAGATCGCTAAGGAGTATGGCCGGCGGATGAAAGAAATCGAGAGGCTGCTCCAAGAGATGGATCTCCAGATAAAAGCTCTTGAAAATCAGATTATTTAGTGTTAAAATGCAACAAAATTAGTTTTTATATTCCCCCTTAGCTCAGTTGGTAGAGCGAGAGACTGTTAATCTCCAGGTCCTAGGTTCGAGTCCTAGAGGGGGAGCCAAATAGGACTCGATCCTTGTGAAAATCTAGAGGTTCGAGAAAAGCCTTCTGTAAGTAAATGACTTGCAGAGGGCTTTTTGTTAGGGTATAATCTGTTTATGAAAATAATAATAGAAACAATATTATCGGGTGAGCTTAAGCAGATGGCTACAGCTACTTTTGGCAATTTGGTAAAAGCTGTAGTTGACATTGAGAGAGAAATTATTGCGGTTGATGCAGAGCTTCATTCTGATTTGGAAGCATTGCTTTTGGCAGATGGTTCAAAACAAAAAAGCCTCTGGGGTATTAATTTTTATCCGGAAATTCAGGGAGATGATTTTGTTGAATTTGATTCTATGATTAATATGCGTCCGTCTCAAGGGAATAGAAGCCGTGGTATTGAGAATGAAGAAATACGTAAAAAAATTATTGCAATAGTTGCTAAAAGAATTAAATGATGAATTATCAGCATAAAGATTTAGCTGCGGGTCGTTGGAGCCAACTATCATTCCTTGAGCAAATGGCAAATATTGGTAGTGAAGTTGAACGTGCGCTTAATTGGCGGACGAAGAAAAATGCTGACTATGCTCAGAAAGCATTTGAAAGAGCATTAGAGTTAATCGATTTAACTTTAGATATCAAGAGCAGCTATTCTCATTTAAAAGAAGTCACCCGAATGAGAGAGGCAATTGTTGATTATTTTTTTGGGGTAAACCAGTTTATTTCTTCAGAAGGCTCTTGGCGGAGTTACTTCTTGCCATTTACCTACGCGTCTCGCAGAAATCATTAATTTTTAAGATTAATCTCACCTATAAATCTATCTCTAATGACCGGTTTTTTGTTGCTTATCGAGGGAAATGCTATATAATAGCATCATCCGTGGGGAGAGATAAATTTATTTTGTACACCACCCGGGGGAGTTAATTTCAGAGAGCCCTTGTGAATTAACTACTTGCGAGGGCGTTTTGTTTGAATAGAATATTGTAAACCTAAAAAAAGATAAAGTAAAAATCTGACCCTTTAGAATAAACTTGTCAATTTTTGT
>CAYHRM010000068.1:0-6844 GCA_964359035.1 uncultured Planctomycetales bacterium | reverse complement strand
CACAATTAATTAAAATTGCCATCGCTTCTTCGGAAATTCCGGTGATATTTCTTTTGGCTTGTTTGCAATGCCTTTTAATCAGCTCAACAACCAAAAGCGGAATGTCGTCTTTACGTTCTTTTAATGGCGGTAGTTGGATGGCAATAATATTTAAACGATAATATAAGTCTTTACGGAATTTGTTCGTCGCGATGAGAGATTCCAGATTCTGATTGGTAGCGGTAATTACCCGCACGTCTATCTTGATCGTGTGGTTGTCCCCCACTCTCTCCAGCTCTCCATTTTGTAAAACCCTGAGCAATTTTACCTGCAAAGCCGGTGAAAAAGCATCAATTTCATCTAAAAATATCGTCCCACCATTGGCCATTTCAAAACGGCCGGGCCGATCTTTGATTGCTCCGGTAAAAGCGCCTTTAACATGGCCGAAGAGCTCGCTCTCCAGCAAGGTTTCGGTTAAAGCCCCACAGCTTACCTCGACAAAGGGTTTCTCTCGCTCTAGCGCATTGCATTTATGAATGGCATGAGCAATCAGGCGTTTTCCGGTTCCACTTTCGCCATGAATTAATACTGTAGCGCGCGTATTGGAGATGGCTTCAATCAGCGTATAGATTTTGCGCATCTTCTCATCCGCACCGACAATATCATAAAAGCAATCGCGCCGGTTAGCGGAAAGCTCTTCTTTTAGCGCAAGATTCTCGGCGAGTATATTTTTTTCTTTAACCAGCCTCTCTAATAAAATTTTAATTTCGTTATCGATAATCGGTTTAGTAATGTAATCGTAAGCGCCCATCTGAATGGCACAGACGGCATTATCAATGGTTCCATAACCGGTCATTAGAATTACAGGAGCAAGGTATTTGCGCACTTTAAGTTCTTTGAGCAGCGCTAGCCCGTCCATATCCGGCATCTGGATATCGCTAAGAATAATATCGGGTTTAAATTTTTTTAATTGATTGAGGGCTTCTTTGCCGTTATTAGCGCTGGAGGCGGAGTAGCCCTCTAGGGTCAGGAATTCAGTTAGTGAGCGACGGATTAGCGGTTCATCATCAACCACTAACACATGGATGTGCTGATTGTTATGCATTTTCTAAATTTTCTTTGGGGAGTAAAACCGTAAATTCGCTGCCTTTTCCGGCCTTGCTTTGAAATTCTATCTTTCCGCCATACTTAACAATAATTTCATGCGAGATGGCCAAACCTAAACCAGTTCCGTTAATAATACTCTTAGTGGTAAAGAACGGCTCAAAAATATGTGCTTGGATTTCTTCAGGGATGCCGCGGCCGCTGTCTTTAAATTTTAGGAAAACCCCGTCGCTATTTAAACCGCTGGAGATTTCTAACTTTCCGCCTTCCGGCATCGCATCTAGGGCGTTTTTAATAATATTAATACAAACGTGCGATATCCCGAAATCTGCAATCCGCGCCAGGTGATTATCTAAAATAAAATTTACCTGTATATTATGTAAAGTGATTTTATTTTTAAAAACATCCAATGCATCATGGACCAGTTCGTTTATCGAAAGATAAGATTTTGTTTTACCGGTTGAATTCACCTGATGCGAAAATTCTAAAAGCGACTTAGTAGTTTCGGCGATACGATTTAAGCCTTTTTTAATTTCGGATAAATATTCATGAGCTACGGTATCTAAGTTTGCCTTGGTCAGGAGCATATTGGTGTAGCGAATGATTCCATCCAGCGGATTATTTACTTCATGCACAATTCCGGCCGCCAATTTCCCTACAGTGGCATATTTTTCTAGTAGATGTTTTTCGTCGTTGAAGGCTTCTTTTTCTTGGGTTAGCCTTTCCGCGGAAGCCAGGTTATCGGCGATAATGCAGGCATAACGGCAGAGCATGACCACAAAGGCAAAATCTTTATCTGAAAATGGCTCACGGTTAGATTTATCTGAGATATTCATGATTCCCATTAAACCGCGGGGGCTCAATAAAGGTATGGACATAAAGGAGTTGGTGCGATAATGCTTAAATCCGTTATGTTCAAATCGGTCATCGAAATCAATATCTTTGACTAAAACCGCTTTTTTAGTGTCGGCAACTTTACCGGCTATCCCATCTCCTATTTTCTGGCGGCGCTGTTCAATGTTTAGTTCATGGGAATTATAAAATGCATTAAGGATCAGCTCTTTTTTCTCACTGTCAAAAATAAATACTGACCCGCATTCGGCTCTTAGAATAGACATGATGTCTTTAAGCACGCCTTGCAGATAATTATTAATAATCGTTTCGCTTTTAGAGGCTGTGGATGAGGTTGAGATATTCATTTTGGTTTTGAATTATTTTACTGGTTTTTCGGATAAACGTTTAATCATCTCTTTAGCAGAGTTTACATATTTACTCTTAGGATATTCTTTAAGTAAGACTTCTAATATTTCTATGGCTTTGGCGGGATTGTTTAGTTTTTGGCTGTAAATGCCAGCCAGGCTTAACAGAATCTCCTCAAAGCTTACTTTGCCATTGTAGCTAGTGAGTATGGAATTTAAAGTATCAATCGCACCCTGCCAATCCTTAATTTCCGAGTAACATTGCGCTACGAGCATATCCATATTTAAGGACAGCGGAGTAATCGGATGCTTAGCAGCGATGGCCTTATAATGGCTGATTGCTTCTTGTAAAGCGGCAATCATTTTATCGGGTTCATATTTTGTTTTGTAGTGTTGAGCGATATAAATAGGAATTTCTAAACCCCGGGTGGTTTCGGTATAATCCCGCATAATCTTCCTATATTGCTCTAAGGCGCTAGGCCATTTATCCTGGAGCTCATAGGATTTGCCGATCATTAAGTAAGCTTCAGCGCAAATATTATCTGAATCTTTATATTTAGTAATCATGTGCTGCAATTGAGCGCGCCCCTGAGAGAATTCTTTCTTAACGATATAAAGGTTGGCGATAGAAAATTCCGCGGAAACCACTAATGTAGAATCAGGATGTATCTTGGCAAAAGAATTTAATGCATCTACAATTCTATTTACCTGCATTGTGGGAGAAGCTTCAGGGTTAAGTAAAACTTTTTTTGCTCTCTTCTGTAGGTACCAGTACTCTCTTTCTACAGAATATTGATCATTTCCGCAACCTGCTAAAATAAAAAGAAAATTTAAAATAATAAATATTAAAAAAAGTTTTTTAACCATATTATTTTTGTTCAATTTCCTTGGTTTTAATGAATAATAGAGTACTTGCGACTGTGAGTAAAGGATCAATAACCAGTGAGCTTAAAATAGATCCTAAAATGGCAACGATCATAATAAATTCAGGAAATGTGTTTTCAATTAAAAACATAGTTTTCATATTCAAAATAAGTATAGGTAGGTAGATTAACATTAATAAAATAACTAAAACAGATGTAAGTTTAAAATATTTAAAATATAAAGCAAACGAACGGATAATTGCTTTAATCGGCTTTTCATCATCTAGCATTATAAATGGAATAGCAAAAATAAAAGCGGCTTGGAAAAAAACCGCAATCATAAAATTAATTAAAACTGGTATCGGGCCATAGCTCCAGTAACGTAATGGGATAAAGAATAATTGCTGGTTACCTTTAGAAAAATATTTAAATAATACAAGCCCAATGAGCTTAAAAGCAAAATAGAGGGTAACATTTAAAATTAATAAAATAAAAAATAGAGTAAAGTATTTTCTTAAAACTTTAAGAAATACGCCTTCTAGTTTGATAGATTTTTTATAGTAAATATTTATAGTAATTAATGTGGCTATACCGGAAAGAATTGGCCCGATTGAAATAGAAAGTAATATGCGTAAAAAAGAAGCAATTTTAGGTAAAAGCACAAAATTAAATGGGAAATGTAGGAATTGCTCTCCCCAAAAAGTTTTTACTATTGGGCCAAAGACGAGTAAAAGTGGATTATAGTTTGATAAATAGGTTAGAATTAAACAGAAGAATTCAACTGCAAAGAAGATAATAAAAGGCAAATAAAGTATGGAGTTGTTTTTAAAAAAAGAAGTCGTGAGAGCGAACAAATCTAATAACTTAACAGGTGGATTCTTGCGCAAAGTTAATGTCCTTTTAAAGTGGTTATGTGGATTTCTTAGTTGAGGTAAAGATTACCACATATGCGTCTTTTTGTCAAGGTAGGAACCCAATATTTTTAGACAAATGTGCATTAAAAAAGGGGGTAAATCTTGCGATTTACCCCCTTAATTTGGCACTTTCGAAAATGCACCTTTAAGGGGGCATTTTAGAGATTACTTGTGAAGCAAGAAGAAACCTAGGATCTCTTCTTAAAACCGAATAATCCCAAAATACCCATCCCTAATAACATCATGCTGGTTGGTTCTGGAGCTGGACCGACAACATTGCCTGTACCGATTCCACCGTCCTGAAGATAACCATATGTTACTGTTGGCGGTACACTAAACTTGAAGTAGAAGGGATTACTAGTCTCTCCCACTAACAAATTAAGATCAGCGCCGTAGGAAGAAGTCGAAGATGTCCTTAAGGTTACTGGATCAAGGGCATTATTTATAACTCCACTTCCTAATGCAGTAAATCCAAATGGATTTTCAAAAGTGAATCTACCTAAAGAATCATTGGTTCCACCGCCTAAATTCTTTACTTGATAGAAATAGGAATATAAACTTCCATCATATAGCACGGCAAAATCAACGATACCAGTTGTTTTAAGCACTGAACCACCGCCACCAAAGATGCTAATAGTAGTGGGAGCGCTAATTGGTAGAGATACTAATGAACCAAAGCCTGTTATGCCAGTCATATCAAATGCATAGGCTTGAGAGCTTCCAAAAGTAAGTACCAATCCTAGTAGTAAAATTGCAACTAATATTTTTTTCATTATTTTTTCACCTGCCTTTCTTTTTAAAATTTTTGTTGCTATGATTATCGCGCCGGTAATCCCAGCGCGTTAATTTTTACTTCTTTTTTCTAAATCCTAATAATCCCAATAAACCCATTCCTAAAAGCGACATAGTTGCTGGTTCAGGAACAACATCTGTGGGGGTCTTATTGCTTTGACCGTTATTAAAACCTCTAAAACGAGCAAGAAAGAATTCATTGCTTCCATCTGATAACTCATTAATAAAACTTGATTCATTTAAAGTATTCAGAGAGTTTCCGGCTAAATAAAAGATAAATTCAGCAGTATCATTGACAGAGATTCCGAAATTAGGGTTACCGCCTCCTAAAAAATTTCCGCCAAGCGCAGCACCCATATCAAACCCCCCATAAGGCGAGGCGCTGATACCATTATCGCTTAAGCCGAGTAATTGAAATTTTGTATTTGTAAAAGATGTACCAGTAATCCCGGTAATTAAATTAGCAGGATTATTAAAAACAAATCCAGTAAGAAATCCACCGTTAGCAATGGGGCTGGTATTCATTAAAGCAACACTAAGTCTCGCAGAAGTTGTGCTGTTTGCATTATAAGTTAAACTGCCGGTAAAATCTCCCCAGGTTCCGTCACCTGAAATAAGCACTGAAGCAAAACTTGGCTGGATGCTTACGCAGAGGAATAAAATAACAATAATTATGCCAGTAATTTTTTTAATCATTTATTTATTTCTTTCCGGTTAATACAAGCGCAAATGTTTGACCCAGTATGTTTATGTCCGTCCAGAAGCACATTTTACGAATGTATAAAAGATCAAATTTTATTTTTTTCTTTACGTCTTCAATTGTTTCATCATATTTGTGTACTGCCTGGGCTAAGCCGGTAATTCCTGGATTAACCTGAAGCCTTTTTTCGTAATCTTTAATTAATTGTTTTAAGGTTCTGACCATTTCCGGCCTTTCAGGACGCGGCCCAACGATGCTCATCTCTCCTTTAAGTACATTAATAAATTGAGGTATTTCATCAATATGCGTTTTACGTAAGAATTTACCCACTGAAGTTATACGAGAGTCATTCTTTTTGGCCCATACTGCTCCGGTAAATTTTTCAGCATCTATAGCCATAGTTCTTAATTTATAAATTTTAAAAACTTTATGATTTTTTCCAACACGCAGTTGCCTATAAATAACTGGGCCCTTGGAATTGGTTTTAATAAGAATTGCAGCAAATAATAAAATCGGAGAAGCGATGATAAGGGCAATGATTGAAAGGATTATATCTGAATCCCTCTTGAATTTATCGAAACTCTTGCGGGCAAAACGAATAATCATTCCGCCTAAGCCACTTAGCATTAAAAATAATGTGGTTGGTTCTGGTGCGTGTGCTCTTTGTGGAAGAGTTGCAGCTTCATGCTTAGCCATGGGAACGCCTATTACCTTTTCTGAGCTAAAACTACCTGCCTCAGGATAAGTGATGGCAAAGCTAAGGTTATTTTTATAGAGGGGCTCTGCCAGTAAGACGCCCACTAAGATAAACAGGGCTGTAAAGACGATTTTTGATCTCATGAGCATATATGTAATAGGAAAATGCTTTCTCATACTAGTATAAGTAGCATTATCCATGCCAACTTTAGACTTTTTAAACAATTTTTTAATTATTTTAAGATTATGTGATTCAGTGGGTTACAACCATTTGTGGCGGTTTAGCTATTTATCAAAGCTGGAAAAATGCATATTTCGGTTTATCTGTTGCTTCCTGTAAACACGCGTGGATGAATGTAAACATCTAATTAGGGAACGTATTTTGGCAGCAAATTCTCTATTTTTAGTACAAATTTTTTAAGCAAGGCTAATGCCGCTGGGTTATCAGCATTTTTCACGGTTGTAATAATTCTGATTAGAGCAGAAGATGTCCTTCTTCCCCTTAACAAATCTAGCACAACTTTTAATTGCTGTTTTACATAGCGATCAGTATTTAGGTTTCCTGCTTTAAACCAGTAGAGCACCAGCTGGCGGAAA
>CAYHRM010000067.1:0-6861 GCA_964359035.1 uncultured Planctomycetales bacterium | reverse complement strand
GCTTGATTATCCTCAATTATCTTTTAATATCATAATTTCATTTGAAATAGAATAGGCTAAAAATCTTGGGACCGTTTCTATTTTTTAAATTTAAAAAATAGAAACGGTCCCTGGTTTTAAGGTCGTAATTATTGACACTTTTTTAAAAGAATGGTATATTAAATCTCTAAAATTCTACCCGAAAGGAGATGATTATATTGACACAAGTTGAAGTTAAAAAAGATGAATCTTTTGAATCTGCTTTGCGTCGTTTTAAGAAAAAAATAGAGCAAGAAGGTATTTTACGTGAAGTACGTGATCGCAAGCATTATGAGAAACCGAGCGAACGCAAGAGGAAGAAAGCTAAGGCCACCAGAAAATAAGCATGACGCTAGCCATTTCTACTTCTTGGAATGCTCACCGATTTAATGATGGGGCGGGGCTGCTCTTTGAAATAAATCAACTTAAGTTTAAAGCTATTGAGTTAAGTTTTAATCTTAGCGCTGGCATGGTGGATAGTATTGCTAAAGAATCGCGTAGGTTAGGAATTAATATTCAGAGCCTACATAATTACTGCCCTATTCCTGATGGGCTTACGCCTGCGCAGGCTTTGCCGGATTGCTACTCCTTAGCTTCATTGGACGAACAAGAGCGTTCTTTAGCGATTAAATATACAAAATCTACCATTGATACTGCTAGTAGGTTAGGGGCCAGGGCGGTGGTTTTGCATTGTGGTAGAGTTCAGATTCCGGATTTAACGCGTCGGTTGATCAATCTTTATAATCAGGGGCTTAAGGATCAAGCAGATTATATTAAACTAAAAGATGAAATGATTCGTCAAAGGAAAAGCCAGGCGCCGGCTTTTTTAAAGCAGGTTTTAAATAGCCTGGATGAATTAAATGCCTATGCAAAAATAAAAGGGGTGTTTTTAGGCGTAGAGACGCGTTTTTATCATTGTGAGATTCCGGATATTTTTGAAATTGGTGTTATTCTTAAAAAATTTTGTGATGCTCAAATTTACTATTGGCATGATACCGGGCATGCTCAACTGATGGAAAATTTAGGTTTTGCCAAGCATAAGGATTTTTTGGATCTTTATGGGGATAGTTTAATTGGGGTGCATTTGCATGATATTTTGGGCTGCCAGGATCATCTGGCGCCTTTGGTAGGAAAATTTGATTTTGCATTGCTTAAGCCGTATCTTAAGCCAGAGACCTTAAAAGTTATTGAAGCTCATTATCCGGCAACCATAAAAGAATTAATCAAGAGTCGAGATTTTATAGCTAAGCTTTATGAGGTTGACTAATTTACGTAAACCGGTTGTCGCCGGGCAATTTTATCCATCAAGCGCTAAAGATCTTAATGCGCTGATTTCTTCTTTTGCGGATAAATCGGTGCAAAAGAATGATTGTTTTGGATGTATTTTGCCACATGCAGGATACATCTATTCCGGAAAAGTTGCTGCTTGCACTATTTGCGCAGTAAAAATTAAAGAGACGGTGGTTCTTTTGGGGCCGAATCATACGGGGCAGGGAGCTACTTTTAGTATCATGCCGCAGGGGATTTGGCAGAGCCCTTTAGGCAAGATAGAAATTAATCACCAGTTGGCGGGTTTGTTCTTAGATAAATCAAAATATTTAGAGCCGGATAATTTGGCACATTCAATGGAGCATTCATTAGAGGTGGAGTTGCCTATATTACAATATTTCCGGAATGATTTTAAAATTGTTCCGATTGTAATTAAAACCGATGACTCAATTGCTTTAGCTGAAGTGGCCCAAGAATTAGCCAGCGTAGTGCTGGAAAATAATCTCAAAGGTTCGGTTATTTTTATGGCCAGTTCTGATCTGACGCATTACGAGCCACAGGCGAGTGCAGAAAAAAAGGATGCCTTGGCCATTGAGGCGATATTAGAATTAGATGAAAAAAAATTAAAGATGTTAATAGATAAATTTCAGATTTCTCTTTGTGGTTTTGCTCCGATTGCAATTTTAATCAAGACAGCTAAGCTGTTGGGGGCAAAAAAAGGACGGTTAATTAAATATCAAACCAGCGGCGATGTCAGCGGCGATAAAAGTAGTGTCGTAGGCTATGCCGGAATCACAATCAATTAAATTATGGACGAAATAAAAAAGAAGGTTGATGAAAGTTGGAAACAGAGTGTTGAAAAAGAGAAGGTTCAGCCAAAAGCTCCGGGAGAGCTTGTTCCTCCGGAGCCGGATTTTAAATTTTTTATTACTACTCTTACTTTGCAGGCGTCGATTGCTTTAGGGCATATGGCTAATCCGTCTACCGGTAAATCAGAAGCTGACCCTATCCAGGCTAAGTTTCTTATTGATACCTTAGGCATGCTGCAAGAGAAAACCAAGGGTAACCTTAATCAGGAAGAGACGGAACTTTTAGAAAATTTACTTTATGAGCTAAGGGTTGCTTATCTGGCCAGAGAAGGGAGGCCATCAAAATGATTGATAAGGCGTTGATAGAGATATTGGCTTGTCCGGCCTGTAAAGCGGATGTGGAGTTAATTGATAATAAAATTGTTTGTAAAAAATGTGGGAAGAAATATCCCCTGCGTCAGGGAATTCCGGTAATGCTGATCGATGAAGCAGAATAGGTGAACCTTTATATGAAAAAGATTTTAGTAATTCATGGGCCTAATTTGAATCTTTTGGGAACTCGAGAGCCAGGAATTTATGGCCGTTTAACTTTAGCCCAGATTAACCAGATGCTTAAAGTTGAGGCTAAAAAAAATAAGGTTAATTTGCTGATCAAGCAATCAAATCATGAGGGGCAAATTGTAGATCTTATTGGCCGGGCTAAAAAAAATAAATTTCTAGGTATTTTGATTAATCCGGCAGCTTATACTCATACCAGTGTGGCGGTGCGTGATGCCATAGCAGCCTGCGGATTAAGCGTAGTGGAGGTACATCTTTCCAATATTTATTCTCGCGAAGAGTTTAGGCACAAGTCATTGATCAGCCCGGTGGCTAGCGGAACAATTTTAGGGTTTGGGGCTAAGAGCTATACTTTGGGTTTAGCTGCGCTTTTGGATTTAATCCCTGCAAAATGAACTCTCGCTTAAAAAGTATACATTCTGTGTTAAAGCAGAGGGGCTTAGATGGCCTCCTGGTTAGTTTACCGGCGAATATTTCCTATCTGAGCGAATCTCTTAGCCGGGATGCGTATCTATTGGTTTCTTTAAAAGAAAATATATATTTTACCGACTCTCGATATACTGAAGAGGCAAAAGTTTTTTTAA
Source organism: uncultured Planctomycetales bacterium (assembly GCA_964359035.1). Taxonomy (GTDB): domain Bacteria; phylum Omnitrophota; class Gorgyraeia; order Gygaellales; family Profunditerraquicolaceae; genus UBA6249. Next base: position 3,623 of record CAYHRM010000067.1, on the reverse strand, counting down.
AAGGTAATGCCTTGCTTAAAGAATGTAACGGTTTTGTATTTAAGCATATTACTGAAGTTATACTTAGTCTGGGGATAAAAAAGATTGGTTTTGAGGAAAGGTATCTGCCGTTTGCAGAGTTTTCTAAAATTAAAGAGTGTGCCAGAGGAAAATTTGATTTAATTCCTACCCATAGTATAGTCGAAGATAAAAGACAGGTTAAAGATGCCCAAGAGATTATTAAACTGCGTAAAGCCACTCAAATTACGGCTTTGGCTTTAGAGCATATTAAGCAGTTTATTCTTCCCGGTGTTAAAGAAATAGAGGTCGTGGCAGAACTGGAGCGCTTTATTAGATATCAGGGGGCCAGGGCTTCGGCTTTTGATATTATCGTGGCCAGTGGGCCTAACTCTAGCCAGCCGCATCATCTTTCCGGAGAAAGAAAACTTAAAAATAATGAGCCAGTGCTCATCGATTTCGGTGTAGATTTTCAGGGTTACAAATCTGACTTGACAAGGGTTTTGTTTTTGGGTAAAATAAATATTCTTGTGCGTAAGGTTTATGAGATTGTGCTTAAGGCTCAGGATTTGGCGATTAAGAGAATCCGGTCTGGCGCTGAAATAGCTGAAATTGATAGAGTTGCACGGGAATATATTGCTGCGCAAGGCTATGCGGAGTGCTTTACGCATAACCTGGGCCATGGTTTTGGCCTGGAGGTACATGAAGCTCCGCATCTCTCTGGACGGGAAGCTAGTGCGATCAAGCCGGGCATGACTTTTACGGTAGAGCCAGGGATATATTTGCCGGGTAAATTTGGAATAAGAATCGAGGATATGGTTTTAATTACAACTAAAGGAACCGAGGTGATTAGTGGCGCTATCCATAAATGAAATTAAATCTGGGGTAACGATATTAGTTGAAGGTGAAGTTTATATGTGTATTGACGCTCAGCATGTAAAACCCGGTAAGGGTGCGGCTTTTGTACGGGCTAGGCTGCGTAACTTAAGGAATGATAATATTCAAGAAAAAACCTTTCGCGGTGAAGAAAAAATAGACGAGGCTTATGTTGAGGAACGCAAATTACAATATCAGTATTCTAGCGCCGGGATGTTTCATTTCATGGATACGGATAACTTTGAAGAGATTGCTATCTCTGAAGACATTATCGCGGATAAGGCTAAGCTTTTAAAGGATAACCTGGAGGTGATGGGGTATTTTTATAAAGGTGTTACTTTGTTTGTTAATTTACCTAATTTTATAGAATTTACGATTGTAGAAACTGAGCCTGGTTTTAAAGGTGATTCATCTAAAAGCGGAAATAAACCGGCCACTGTGGATACCGGAGCTGTTATTCCGGTCCCTTTATTTATTAATGTGGGGGATAAAATAAAGGTTGATACGCGTACCGGTGGTACCTATGTTGAGAGGATCAACTAAAAGGAGTCATTAAATGAACATCAAAGAAATTAAAGAGATGATTAATCTGATGAATGAAAACGGCCTTACAGAGCTGGAGGTAGAGAAGGATGATATGCGTATTCGCCTTAAAAAGACCGCCAATGGGGTGGAAGGATTTGAGATGCCCGTAGGTTACCCTGCTCATGGCTCGGTTGCTTCCGGCGCAAAAGCGCAAATTGTTCCGCCGCCCGAAGAGAAAATTATAATTAAGACCGTGGAGATTAAATCACCGATGGTGGGTACTTTTTATCGCGCACCCAATCCAGAAGCTGCTTCTTATGTTGAGGTAGGCCAAACCATTGAGCCCGGCCAGGTGATTTGTATTATTGAAGCGATGAAATTAATGAATGAAATAAAATCTGAGATTAGGGGAAAAATTTTGGAAATATTAGTTGATAATGCTGAACCGGTAGAGTTTGGCCAATCACTTTTTCTTATTGATCCGCTTTAGAAATGTTTTCTAAAATTCTCATTGCTAACCGAGGCGAAATTGCCTTAAGAATAATCCGCGCCTGTCATGAGATGGGTATTCGTACCGTGGCGGTTTATTCTCAGGCCGATCGTAATAGCTTACATGTACGTTTTGCTGATGAAGCAATTTGCATTGGCCAAGCATCCGCTACTTATAGTTATTTAAATATTCCTGCCATTATTAGTGCTGCTGAAATTACCGATGTTGAAGCTATCCATCCGGGGTATGGTTTCCTAGCCGAAAATGCGCATTTTGCTGAAATATGTGAATCTTGTAAAATTACTTTTATTGGGCCGACTCCGGAGAATATGCGTTTGATGGGTGATAAAATGGCGGCACGCACCACGATGCAAAAAGCCGGCCTGCCGATTGTTCCGGGGAGCCGGGCAATTATTAAGAATAAAGAAGAGGCGCTGAAAACCGCTAAGTTGATTGGTTATCCGGTGATTATCAAGGCAGCCGCCGGAGGCGGGGGAAAGGGAATGCGTATTTGTCATAATGACTTAACGTTGGTTTCTAGCCTTTTAACCGCTCAAACAGAAGCGGAAGCAAATTTTGGAAATTCAAGTGTTTATATTGAAAAATATATTGAAAGGCCGCGTCATATTGAAGTGCAGATTATCGCGGATCGCTCCGGTCGTGTTGTGCAATTAGGTGAAAGAGATTGTAGTATTCAACGCCGACATCAGAAGCTTTTGGAAGAATCTCCTTCTCCGGTGGTGGATAGTAAGATGCGCCGTAAATTAGGAGAAATGGTTTTAAAAGGAATGAAATCTATTAATTATCTTAGTTGCGGAACGATAGAATTTTTATTGGATGAAAAAAGCGGTAATTTTTATTTTATGGAGATGAATACGCGGATTCAAGTCGAACATCCGGTTACCGAGATGGTCACGGGTATTGATCTAATTAAAGAGCAGATTCGGGTGGCCGCTGGTGAAAAACTTAAGTTTAGCCAGGAGAATGTTCAACTTAGGGGCGCGGCGATTGAATGCCGGATTAATGCTGAGGACTCGGATAATAATTTTATGCCTTCTCCCGGAAAGATTGAGACATTAATTCTTCCCGGAGGGCCGAATGTGCGCGTGGATACGCATATTTATGCCGGATACGAGGTGCCTGCTTATTACGATTCGCTGGTGGCGAAACTAATTGTATATGGGAATAATCGCCAGGAGGCAATTAAGACGATGCGCCGGGCCTTAAGTGAATTTTATATTGCGCCGATTAAAACCACCATACCATTTCACCTCAAATTAATGGATAATCCATTATTTAAAAAAGGTGATATCTCTACACATTTTGTGCAGGATCTTTTGATTAATGAAGGCATAGACACCCCGCGCTGATTGGTATTGCGCGGGTGTTGTCTAGGTAGACAAGGAGAATAAATGAATCGCGATGAATCCCGGAATGAATTAGGAGTTTTAAGGATACATAAAAATGTAATCTCATCCATATCTGCGATTGCTGCCGTAGAGATTGAAGGGGTTAAAAGGGTGGGTGGGGATTTAAAAAGCGGTTTACGGGAATTGTTGGGCAAGAATTTTTTTTCGGCCATTAAAGTAGAGATCTCTAAGAATGAAGAGGTAAAAGTCCAGATCCCCTTAATTATTAAGTATGGTTATAACATTCCAGAGATCGCCAATCGTGTCCAGGAGAACGTGCGGGTAGCCTTAGAGAAGATGAGCAATCTTTCCATCAAAGAAATTAA